>NZ_CAUWGY010000047.1:0-17061 GCF_963558415.1 uncultured Ruthenibacterium sp.
CTGGTTTTCAATACTTTCCCCCTTCCCTGTAAATTTGGATTTTCTGGAATAAATAGCAATTTTCCTTTCATCACTCATTGTTTACCCTCGATTTGTTACTTTACTGTAAAAAAGTCTCCTAACTTAATTTTGCGCCTAATTAGGCAAATTTTCCAAAAGTATTTCTATATCATACGCCAATTCCTCCTTTTTTATATTTTATCTACTTTAAACACGTCAAATTTGCTAGTTTGACTCCGGTTATTTTTCACAAAAATAAAGGCCTGCTCTTGTCCATCGCTAACAAAAGCAAGCCTTTTAATATGTTTTTATAGAAGAAAAACCACCTTTGGCTTAATCAACCTCTGGTGGTTTTTACAATTCTTCAATGTTTTCTCCAAGTATACGAACTATATTGCAAAAGTTCTTGACCTGTCCCGCGTCCTTTCCTCTCAACGAAGAAGCTAAGGAAATAAAAAATGCTGTTTCATCTTCTGAAGAATCGAGTAAAAAGGAATCCACACTTGTATGAAGAGCTTGTGCTATACGAAAGATTGCATCCAGTGAAGCAATTCGCGTTCCTCGTTCAATATGGCCAATATGGGCTGTTGAAAAAAATGTCCGCTCTCCTAATTCTGCCTGCGTAAGTCCCGATGCTTCACGTGCTGCACGAATCCTTGCTCCAATAGCAACATAATCTAGCTTCGTATTCATCCTTTCACCTCAATTCCCATTTATTATACGGAATTTGAGGCGGTTAATAAATTCATTCTTGACCATAAGCCTTTTATATTGACTATAAGCATTTTATGCGATATTCTAAAAGAAAAGGAGGGTTATCATGCATTCAAAATTGTCTCGCATCACTTTAATATTGATTATTTCCGGGCTATGTTTAGTTAGTTGCTCTTCTTTCAGCTCGTCATCCTCAACGGACTCTACGTTAACTTTCCCTACATCCTCAACAAGTGATGTCTTTTCGAATCGACCAACAAAAAACGGTGGAATTTCTAAGAGCGAAAAAATTAAATACTCTAAAAGGTTTTAATATCGTTCATTAAAAAATAAGGAGGAGTCTATCATGCCTGAAAATTCAAATCCGCAAATTATTACCCCAGAGAACACTTCATCCGCGCCCAATATTTCTTTTAAAACGCGTTTTTTATCTCTAACCTCTAAAAAACGTATACTTTTGATTGTCGCTGCAGTACTTGTATTATGGCTTCTTTTCAGCCTTTTAAGCATCGGGGGCACGGCTGATCCAATTGATATTGTAAAAAACAGCTATCTCTCTGGATATCCCGATGCAACAATGGGAGAAATTTTGGAAATTGGTTATATCAATCATTGGAGCAGCGAATCAACCAATGATCGCAACTTGTATATTGTCCAAGCCGATGGTATCAGTGCCAGTGGAAGCGCTATGATCTTCCGCTTTATTGTAGACGTCAAAGAAAAGGCCTGGGAGCTCGACTCGTTCAGTAATAATGGTGTAGTCTTGCCTAGCGAAGTCCTAGACTCGGTTGTCGGAAATCTACTGGATAACTGGTACATTATGACTCAATATTAAAGCGGAGGGATAAAATGCAAATGAAATGTCCTCAATGCGGTAATCTACTTATTGAAAATGCACAATGCTGCAGACATTGCGGTTTACCTATTGTAACATTTTGCGGTTCACCTGTTACGACGGAAGATGCCGTGAATCTTTCATCGGAATCTTCAAACAAAATATCCACCAAAAAGAGCGCCTTAAAAAAGGCACTTTTAATCATTGTCGGGTTATTTGTGCTTTTCATTTGTTTTCTCTACATATTGGGAAGCCAAAGCAGAAGTGGATTCATTATCGAATCCACTAACACAACTTCTGGATGTGCATTTAATTTAACTTTGGATGAACTCATTGCTAATTACAACAGTAATGTTGGCAAAATTACTGATGGGAACAATCAAGTGGTAAGCAAAGATTCTTTTGATACAATTCAATTAGATCTTTTCGAGGCGATGAAACTCGAAAAGGACGATTTTATTGCAGAACCTTTGGCTGATGGAAGCACTGTTTACTATACAAATCCCGATGGGACCGGGCATCAGTTTGCAGTCGCCGTAGATTCCAACGGTCATGTCTACTCCGCATCTTCCAGTTTCCCGATGGATTCAGACGCTTCTTTTACAGTTTATCATACCTTAAGAGCTGAATGGCTACGTGCTGCAGCATATCCAATTGTAGATTTTACAAAGATTACCGCTGTTTCTCTTCAAGTATCTGAACAAGCTGCCCAAGATGGCGCTATGGAAACTAACAATGGTTTTTTCTCCGAAACCATCAATAATGAATGCGAAATTATGCAAGTGTATAATTGGGAAGAAAATTATGTGAACAATGGAGTACTGGCTATTAAAAAATAACCACGGAAGGCGATTATAATGATACCTGCAACTGTAGAAATTTTAAAAGGAACTTCTTCCGCCTCTACTAAAAATGGGTATACCCTTACTGTGCCTACCATTACAGCGATGGTACAGAGCAAAAGGCTACCGCTTTATCCGAAGGAAGCCCCGATAGTCCTTTGCATGCAGCACACAGACAAGCCCGTATTCCATCCCTTTCTGTTTTGTTAGAGCTTGCCTAGTAAGGCGCTTGCCGATGGCTGGGAAACTACCACAGTACTTTACAAACACAAGAAATTGAAAGAAAATAGGAGTGCATAACAAATGAACACCTCGCAAACAAAGAAAAATGAAAAGATAAATCTAATTCTGAGAATCGTGGCTTTGGTAATTTTGATATGGGGGATAAGTTCAATTATCAACTATTTTTCAAATGCTAAGCCTATTCGTTCTGCCGAAAATTATGTTAATCAGCAAGTATATCAATTATCAGGACAAACATGCAAAACCTTTGATTCCGAGGTTATTTACAAAAGCGGAAGCGAACGGCTAATTTCCGTAAAATTTTATCTCGAAGACACCTCAAAACCATCTGGTTCATTTTGCGTATACTGCATCTATAAATCTGCTTACGATAGTACGACAATGATGGATGCCGACTTTTCTTATGAAGAACATCTTGACGAGCTGAAAGCATTATTCGGTGTCGGCATTTGATTTACAGCTACTTATTCACCCCACTATACTCTATAGACCGTTATCTCTTTCGGCGAACCATGCCCGCCCAAACACCTAAAACACTCTATGCGATCTTATAGACTCCCATCAGAACCGTTGAAGCATTTCTTTTAAACAACTTTGAGCACTTCACTTATGTGAGGTGCTCTTTTTATTTCACTTGATTCTTTTTAAAACAACAGGCTAAATTTTCTTTACTGCTATTGGGGGCTTGAAGCGTCCTCTAAATCTTTATAACTTTTGGCGAAGCCTTGTTGCCTGTAAAGTCTTAAAAGGTCTGCAAGGCTCCTCTAAACCTCTGTTACAACGCTTTATGCGTAATTTTCCGGTTTCTTTGCATATGCTTCTTTTAAAAACTTGTCTCGTTCAGTTTTTATTGAAAGTAACCATTTCAAAATCAAACACTTACTGTTTTAAAATATCCTACCTGTATTGATAAGAAGGTCACGAGAGTATGCCTCTCCTGGACCTGAAAAATCAATACAAGGAGGCTTTTTCTTTTATGGAGAAAATTGAGTGTTTATATGGTGAAACCGTCCAAGAACCACCCCCTACCGCTTCCACAATCCTTTGGAAAACCAGTAGATACGTTGCGGCGCAAATTTCCCTCAATCACCCCGGAAAATCAAATCATTGCAAAAAGCTTGATAAAGAACATTATGTTGATCTCACTACCGGTGAATTAAAAGAATACCACCTGCGGGAACAAACGATCCGTCCAATGTCTGCTTTTCACAGGCTACGGCGGCTTATCAACAACAATTTTCACGGAAGCTCCTCAGAATGGCATATAACGTTGACGTATAAAATTCTCAACTCCTCTGCGGAACAATTAAGCAAAGACTTTAAAGCCTTCTGGAAAAAATTCCGTTATCGCCATCCCAATTGTGAGTATATCGCCATTCCAGAGCCTCACAAATGTCATGGTTGACATATGCATGTTCTGATCAAATGTAATACTTTATTCCCGCCTCATGCCGAACTTTCACGGCTTTGGGGGCATGGCTACGTTTGGATTTCAGAAATATCTCCAGAGCAAAATATTGGTGCTTATTTCGTTCCATCTACCCGTGAAATCTCAGTAGAAAAGGATTTTTCAGGAGAAAGCAAATCTGCACTTACCCCGCCAATATGAAAATTTACCATTGTTCAAAAGGCATTCAAACCCCTCAACCTTTTTTCATACCCTACGGAGAACTTTCAAAAGTTGTAGGGAATATAAAACCGTATTTTAAGTCGCATATCATGGTTTCTGAAGGTAATGAGCTTTTAAACGAAGTTATTTACGAACAATTTGACCTGTCAAAAAAATGAAAATTTAGTGATTGAAATTTTATGACCTGAATTGGTGATCGGTTGAAGACCGGTTAATCTAAAAAAGGAGTTGATAGATATGAAAATCTATCGAGAAATTCCAACCGATGCCAATTCCCTTGTTAGCCATGAGCAGATAATGGATGAAATCACGCTTGCCATTGCCGGGTACAAGGTCGCCTTGAAGCTTTCGGGTTCATGGACACCCAGCTAAGGAATCAATTCAATTCCACACTTTCAGCATTAAAAGGAAAATTGCATGAGGTAGAGATTGACAGTCGGCACAATGCAGAAGCACCTTTCCGTATAAACGAAACCCACAAAGGTGTGTGAGGAGGTGCGGTGATAGTGGACAAACTGAACAGCATATCCTTTTCCAAACGAGGGAAAGGAGCATCCAGAAAAAATCCTATGAACATTGTCGCCCACCTTCCCGCCGATTTGTCCGATTTATATCGAAGCCTTGCCGAAATTCATGCAAAGGCCATCGTAAAGCAAATCAATCGGCTGGATTGCCCGTATGATCAAAAAGTAGAAATCTTGAGAAGCTTCTCAGCGTCTGTTCAAAACAACAAGGCTGTTTAATCCCTTTATCCCTACCGGGTGGAGACCATGATCTCTGCCCGGTTTTCTTATACAATCTTTTTTAGCTTTTCATAATTTTCCCTTGATATTTGTATCCGCTCCGCTTTCCACTTCTTTACAGTCGACCTGCAACGTCTGTGCAAGCTGCCATTGCCGCATTTTTGCCTTCTGACGCAGTAGCTTTATCCCCTGACCCTGTCCTTTATAAAGAAAGCACTGGTATTCATCCAAAATCCTGTCCGGCTCAACTTTCAATAAATCCAGGGCTTTACCCAGCCTGTCCATTGGGCAAGGGTACTTATCCCGTTCATATTCGCTGTACGTCGTCCGGTCGATTCCCAGTATTTCAGCCATTTCCTTTTGCTGGTATCCCGCTTGATAACGGTAATAGCGAAGCTGCATTCCAAGCGTCTTTTCTTCTTTTGCATAGTACCTTTGAAAAAACGTCCGCATCGCCGCTGAAGTGCGCGAATGCGGAACATAAAAGGAATGCTTTATCATGGGAGCAATGCTGGCCTGTCCATTTTTGCTGGCATACAACAGCCAAATGGAGTCTCCCGCTTTTCGCCATAATTTCCACTTTGCACTGTGGGAGCCTGTTTCACCGCTTATCCCGTCAAACGAGCCGTAAGAGAGGGGGTGCTTTTTCAATACATCTGGCTGCATAAGTAGCAAAGCGGGCTCCTTTTGTATTATCAAAACTATTCACTGCCTTAATTAATCCAATGGTTCCTATACTAATTAAGTCTTCTTGCTCGGATGTGGCTCCTGCATAATATTTTTTTACAATATGAGCCACCAAACGCAGATTGTGACGAATCAACTTTTCCCTTGCAGCAGAGCTTCCATTCTTAAATGCCGCGAAAGCTTCAATTTCTTCACGGGCATTCAATGGTTTTGGGAAACTGCTACTTTCTAGATGTAAAGCAAAATATAAAATATGCGTAGCAATAAAACTCAATATCATTCCAAACAAAATTTTCATCCCCCTTCATGATTTTATTCTATGGGGGTCCCTTGTACAAAAATGCTAAATATTACAGGCATCGCCCATATGTACTTTCGACAAACGTTTTTACGCATTTCGCATGCGCTCTAAATACAAAAAAGGCTTGTGGAATACATATTCCACAAGCCTTTTAACTGGCGGAGAGTTAGGGATTTGAACCCTAGGTACCTTTAAAGGGTACACACGATTTCCAGTCGTGCGCCTTAGACCACTCAGCCAACTCTCCACGGCACAAAGTGCTTTATTATATTACCCGATTTGAAAATAAAAGTCAAGCGATAAATAAAAAAAAGAAAAAAGAATCTAACTTTTCCCCTATTGACCAGCGTCTCTTGCCTTTATATAATTAAAGTATATCTTGTTAAAAAGATAACAGTCTAGAAAGGTTCGGTGTTTGTCATGAATATTTGTGTTTGTGTAGGTTCTTCTTGTCATTTAAAGGGATCTTACGATGTGATTCAGCTAATGAAGGAAAATCTTGAAAAAAACAACCTGACGGATAAGGTGAATCTTTCTGCTGCCTTTTGCCTTGGAAAATGCACCCATGGAGTATCCATAAAGATCGATGACGAAATTGTAACCGGTCTAAACAAAGAAACATTCGACGAAATTTTCAACGAAAAAGTCCTGGGAGGGCTTTCGAAATGAACAAGTTTCTACAGCTCAAAAAATCGAACTGCAAGAACTGTTACAAGTGTATTCGAAACTGTCCTGTTAAGAGCATCAAATTTGCCAATGGTCAAGCTAATATTGTTGCGGATGATTGCATTTTATGCGGAAATTGTTTTGTAAATTGCCCGCAAGATGCCAAACAGGTCCGACTGGATACTTTCCATGTAAAAGAATTAATTGCGTCGGGTCGTCCTGTCGTTGCAAGCGTAGCTCCATCTTTTATCGCGGAATTTCCGGTTCAGGATTTTTCTGCTATGCAAAAAGCCTTGTTATCTCTTGGATTCTCGGATGCACAGGAAACGGCCATTGGTGCAACTGTGGTAAAACAGCAATACGAAAAAATGATTGCTGATGGACAACACGATGTAATCATTTCGTCCTGTTGTCACAGTATCAACTCTCTTATCCAAAAGTATCATCCACTTGCGCTTCCGATGCTTGCGCCTGTGTTATCTCCTATGTTGGCTCATGGAAAATTGATTAAAGAAGCTAAACCGGATGCTGCCGTTGTTTTCATTGGCCCTTGTATCTCCAAAAAGGAAGAAGCTGAAATCTACTCTGAATATTGCGATGCCGTTCTTACTTTTGAAGAGCTTGAGGCCTGGTTTGACGAAAAAGGCATTCACTTTTTATCTTCCTCTCCAGAAGATGTTGGAACCAAGCGTGCGCGCTTTTTCCCCATCAAGGGTGGAATCATTAAAAGCATGCATACTGACCACACGGAATTTACTTATTTGGCAGTAGATGGTGTGCAAAATTGTATTGCCGCATTGAAGGAAATTGAAGCAGGAAATTTACATCATTGTTTCATAGAAATGAACGCATGTGAAGGAGCTTGCATCAACGGACCTGGTATTCGTCATCATCATGCTTCACAATTAAACGGAGAAATAAAAGTTTTGGGGTTTGCCGGCGAGGGAGATTTTTCCACCAAAGATCCTGGCGACTTATCGAAAAACATTCCTTATATAGGGACACATAGTCAAATTCCCGGAGAAAACACTATCCGTGAAATCTTGGCAAAAATGGGAAAGACTACTCCTGAACAAGAATTGAATTGTGGAAGCTGCGGCTATAATACATGTCGAGAAAAAGCAATCGCCGTGTATCAGGGTAAAGCGGATTTATCTATGTGTCTTCCCTATTTGAAAGAGCGGGCCGAGACCTTTTCTGGTTATGTCATCAACACAACTCCCAATGCGATTTTTGTTTTGGATGAGGATTTGTGTGTGCAGCAAATTAACCGTGCTGGATGCGGATTATTCAATTTAAAGTCACCAACGGACATCGTCGGTTCTCCAATTGTCCGTCTTTTGAATCCGGCTGAATACCTGAATGTGATGACAACTGGTATCCCGGTGAAGGAGAAAAAGCGTTACCTTGCTGAGTATAATAAGTATGTCTCTGAAACAATCGTATACGACCGGGAATATCATATCATTTTCAGCATCATGCGTGATATTACTTCTGAGGAAGAGCAAGCCAATCAACATACGGAATTATGCAATCGCACTGCTGAAATTACCAATGAGGTCATTGAAAAGCAGATGCGTGTCGTACAAGAAATCGCGAGTCTCTTGGGAGAAACCACTGCTGAAACCAAAATTGCATTGACGCAATTACGGGATGCCATTCAAAAATAAAGCAGAGAGAGGCAGAGCCAGATGATGAATCACTTATGGACCGATACTGGTTATATCAGTATCAATCATGTAGGCGAACAACTGTGTGGCGACCGCGTAGAAATCATTGGTGACAATGAAAATTCCGTAACTTTGGTTTTGGCGGATGGTCTGGGAAGTGGTGTAAAAGCGAATATTTTATCTACGCTCACAAGTAAAATCATTTGCACCATGATGGCGAATAATATGCCAATTGAAGAATGTGTAGATACAATTGTCAAAACCCTTCCCGTTTGTCAGATTCGTAAAGTTGCCTATTCTACTTTTACAATTATTCGCGTAACCGACAATTCTATTGCCGAAATCATTCAATTTGATAATCCAAATGTAATTCTTCTGAGGAATGGAAAAAGCGTAGATTATCCCATTACAAGCCGCGTAATTGAGGGAAAAACCATTTTAGAAACAAAGATTCCCCTACAGCTCCACGATGTGTTTATCGCTATGAGCGATGGAGCTATTTATGCCGGCGTTGGAAAAAGCATGAATTTCGGATGGCAAAGAGAAAACATCATCGAATATATTGAACGTCTGTACGAGGACTCTTTGTCAGCCAAAATGATTTCTTCGCTCATCGTAGATGAGTGCAATCGCTTGTACGAAGGTGAGCCAGGTGATGATACTACTGTAGCCGCTATTCGTATTCGCGAACGTGCACCGGTGAATCTTCTGTTTGGGCCACCGGCTGATCCGAAAGATTGCAGTAAAATGATGACACTGTTTTTTTCAAAGGAAGGCAAACGAATTATCTGTGGTGGAACCACTTCTAAAATTGCCGCAGATTATCTACATGAGAACATTGAAACCTCAATTGAGTATGGCACTGATTCCGATATTCCACCCATCGCTCATATTAAAGGTGTGGATCTTGTGACGGAAGGCGTCATTACCATGAGCAAAGTGGTACAGTACGCGAAAACTTTTGTGGAAGGCTCCGATTTATCTAATATGTGGAGTCTGCAAACTGACGGTGCTTCCCTTATTGCGCAAATGCTGTTTGAGTACGCTACAGATGTCAATTTTTTTGTTGGAAAAGCAATTAATCCTGCGCATCAGAATCCGGATCTTCCCATCACCTTTGGTATCAAAATTCGTCTTGTAGAAGAATTGACGGAATACCTAAAGAAAATGGGAAAGCAAATCAAAGTCAGTTATTTTTAATGAATTTTAGAAAAAGGGCTAGAACGCAAAACGTTCTGGCCCTTTTCACATTTGATTTGGCAATTCATATACTAATAATGTCAAACGTCTTGACACAAAAAAGGAGGTTTTTTTATGTCCATGCCAGTTATTACTACATCCCCCAACCCTATTTCAATGAGCCAAGCAATTACCGACCTTCTGGAGTCTATTGCAATGGAAGAGACTGCTCTCAGCCATATTCTCAATGCGGAAGGCGAAAAGATTCAGAAAGCTTTGTCTTGGGACGATATCTCCTTAGAACAAATTATGGAAGTCAATTCAACTGTTATGGAAATGGTCTCCACAGTGAATGAACTGGAACACACTTTGCGGGATAAACTTGAATTCATATCCAATAATCTATATTATCCTTCCCGCGATCCTCAATAAGAAAAGCCGTCGACTGATGTTTCCAGTCGACGGCTTTTCTTATCAAATGCCACCCAAATAAGCGGCTTTTACTTTCGGGTCTTTTGCCAGTTCCGAGGCATCTCCCGACATTGCAATCACGCCAGTTTCCAAAACATATGCGCGATTGGCAATCTCCAATGCCATTTTTGCATTTTGTTCTACTAATAAAATGGTAACACCCGATTGATTCACATCGTGAATAATTTTAAAAATTTCCTGCACCAGAAGCGGCGATAAGCCCATAGAGGGCTCGTCCAAAAGCAACATTTTAGGATTGCACATCAGTGCACGCCCAATTGCCAACATTTGTTGTTCTCCGCCTGAAAGCGTTCCTGCAAGCTGTCTTCTCCGCTCCTTCAAACGCGGCAAACGCTCAAAAACCATTTCATAATCCGCCGCGATTGCATCCGCTCCATCAGTTCGTGTAAAAGCACCCAATTCCAAATTTTGCTGAACTGTAAGATTAGCAAATACTCGGCGTCCTTCAGGTACTTGTGTCAATCCCAATTTTATAATTTGATGGGCCTCCATATGACTGATTGGATTTCCGCAAAAGGTGATTTCTCCCGAAGTGGGTTTTAAAAGCTTGGAAATCGCATGCAGCGTCGTCGTTTTCCCTGCTCCATTCGCCCCAATTAATGTTACAATCTCTCCTTGATTTACGGAAAAGGAAATTCCTTTGATTGCATGAATAGCTCCATAAGATACATGCAAATCTTTTACGCAAAGCATTTCTTCCACTCTTATTCCCCTCCCAAATAGGCCGCAATCACTTTGGGATTGTTTCGAACCTGCTGCGGGTCGCCTTGTGCAATGATACGACCATAGTCCAAAACCACAATTTGTTCGCACAAACCCATAACAAAACTCATATCATGTTCAATCAACAAAATTGCCACTTGAAAGTGTTCTCGCACAAACTTGATGGTCTCCATCAACTCAGCCGTTTCATTTGGATTCATTCCAGCGGCCGGTTCGTCCAAAAGTAAAAGTTTGGGAGTAGTAGCCAACGCGCGCGCAATTTCCAGTTTTCTTTGCTTTCCATATGGCAAGCTGGAAGCCAACTGTTTTGCCTCGTCCTCAAGATTAAATATTTTAAGGAGAGACATTGCTTTTCCACGCATTTCTCGCTCTTTTTCATAATACGAGGGGAGATGAAAAATCCCTTCTAAAGTTGAATATTTGATTTGATTGTGGAGTCCAACTTTGACATTATCCAAAACAGTCATGTCTTTAAAAAGGCGTATATTCTGGAACGTCCTTGCAATTCCAGCCTTCGAGATTGCAGCCGGCGCCTGACCTGTAATATTAACACCATCAAGAATAATATCTCCCTCCGTGGGCTGATAAACTCCAGTTAACATATTAAACACCGTCGTTTTACCCGCTCCATTGGGGCCAATCAAGCCATATAAACCACCTTTTTCCAATCGGAGGTCCACTTTATCAACCGCCTGCAAACCGCCAAATGCAATGCCTAGATTTGATACTTCTAGCAAAGCCATGCTTATTCCTCCTCCGCATTGGTCTTCTTTTTAGAGAACTTAAAAAGTTGTGGCAATCGTGTTTTTAAATTCAATCGCCATTCTTTTCCCTTTTCACTCTGATTGAACAGCATGATGGCAATCAAAACCACCGCATAAATTAACATGCGATAATCATTGAGACTACGCAGCAGCTCAGGAAGTACCGTCAAAATCGTTGCAGCAATAATGGAACCACGAATATTTCCGATTCCACCCAAAACTACAAATACTAAAATCAAAATAGAAGTATTATAGTCAAATTTTCGCGCGACCAAAGAAGAATAGTTATGGGCATAAAGAACACCAGCTATTCCAGCCAACATTGCACTTAACGAAAACGCAATCATTTTGTACTTTGTTACATTCACGCCAACCGATTCGGCAGCAATACGGTTATCTCGAATAGCCATAATGGCACGTCCGGTTCTTGAATGAATCAAATTCAGAACAATAAACAAAGTAAACATCACAAGAAGGAATCCCCAGATAAAATTGGCATCTCGAGGAGTTCCCGTAATTCCCTGTGCACCATTAATTAAAAGAAGGCCATCCGCATCCATATTCAATGCCGTTGCATCTGTCATCGAAAAATGCCATCCGGCATTATCAATTCCCAAATAAATCGAATTCAAAAGATTTTTAATAATTTCACCAAAGGCCAATGTAACAATTGCAAGATAGTCTCCCCGAAGACGCAGAACCGGAATTCCGATCAAAATTCCAAAAATACCGGCCATCAAACCGCCAATCACGAGCGCCAGCAAAAAGCGCAACCATGCTATTGGAATAATATCCTGCATCAAAATCGTGAACATCGCCCCTGAAAAAGCACCAATGCTCATAAAACCAGCATGGCCCAAGCTCAATTCTCCCAAAATTCCCACTGTTAAATTCAAGGAAACTGCCAAAATTACATAAGTACAAATCGGAATAAGTTGTCCCTCCAATTCGAAAGAACTCCAGAAAAAGTCAAAAGTTCAATCACCAAAAAGGCCACAACAACGATGGCATACGTCACAAAATTATTTTTTGTGTTTTTGCTCATATTTTTTAATCCCATCGCTCTCACCTTACACTTTCTCATTGATCTTTTTGCCCATAATACCGGTAGGTTTCACAAGCAATACAATGATCAGAACGCCAAAAACAATGGCATCCGCCAGTTGTGCGGAGATATAAGCCTTACTCAAATTTTCAATTACACCCAAAAGAACGCCGCCAATCATCGCCCCCGGAATTGAGCCAATTCCACCAAACACAGCCGCCACAAACGCTTTTATTCCTGGCATAGCACCTGTTGTCGGTTGTAAAAGCGGATAAGCAGAACATAAAAGTGCACCTGCAATGGCCGCCAAAGCACTTCCAATTGCGAAAGTTAGCGAAATAGTCGCATTTACATTAATCCCCATTAACTGTGCTGCGCCCTTATCCTCAGATACAGCCAGCATCGCCCGCCCCATACGAGTGCGATTAATAAATAGTGTCAAGACTACCATGATAACAATTGACACCAAAATCGTTACAAGCGCCTCTCCGGTAATGGTTAAAGATCCATTCATTAACTTAATAGGCTGAATGGAAACCACAGAAGTAAAGGATTTTGGCGCAGAACCCCAAATTAACAAAGCAAGATTTTGCAATAAATAACTTACGCCAATCGCAGTAATCAAAACCGCTAGACTCGGTGCATTACGCAAAGGTTTGTATGCAACATACTCAATTGTCATTCCCAAAATTGTACATACAACCATAGAAATTAGCACAGATACAATCGCCGGAAGGCCAAGGCTATTCATTGCAATAAAAGCAATATAACCACCCACCATTATTACATCGCCGTGTGCAAAGTTCAACATTTTTGCAATTCCATACACCATGGTATATCCCAAGGCGATGATCGCATAAACACTTCCTAGACTCAAGCCATTTATCAGATAAGATAAAAACTGCATAAAATCTGCCCCTTCTTTGTAGAAGAATTTTGAGGTTGGGAGACTCAATCCAAAAAAAGCCACCGGCCTAATATAGACCGGCGGCTTTTATTACTTTTAAAAATTACATAGCCGCATAAACGCCATTTTCAATTTTGACCGCCTTCGGCTCTTTGTTTGGCTCTCCATCAGCCGACCAAGTAATTCCCGCACTGGTAACTCCATCAACGGAAATTTCAGTGAATGCTGTTTTCAATTTATCACAAATCTCAGACGCACTCATATCCGCCGTCACGCCCGCTTTTTCACAGGCGGCTGCAATGGCATACACACCGTCATACGCGTCAGCCGCAAACTGATTCGGTTCAATTCCAAAGGCCTCTTTATATTTCTCTGTAAAATTCGTCGTGATCTCATCCGAACCAGGAACATACGGAGTCAGCAACATGACTCCCTCAGCCAATGACAAATCAAACTTGTCAACATTCAAAATGCCATCCAAGCCATCGCATCCGAAGAACAACGGTTTATAGCCCTGTGCATCAGCAGTAGTAAGAATCTGAGTTGCTTCTGTATAATAAATCGGAAGGAATACTAATTCTGCACCCGCTGCCTGGCACTTCTGTACCTGAACGCTCATATCCGTTTTGTTATCAGCCGTAAACGGTTCAGCCGCTACAATTTCAATTCCCTGCTTTTCGCATTCTTCTTTAAAGTTTGCGTAGATACCAGAAGAATAAGATGTAGAACTGTCATAAATAACGCCTACTTTTGTAGCAAGTTTATTTTCACCGATAAACTTTGCCGAAGCCGTACCTTGGTTCGGGTCAGAAAAACAGACACGGAACGCATTGTCGTACTGAACGCATTTTTCAGCAGTGCCAGACGGAGTCAATTGGAAAATATTATCATTGTAACTTTCTTCGCCAATGGCAATGGTAGGATCGCTCGTTGTTGCACCAATCAATACCTGCATACCCCAGTCCTTAAGGCTGTTATATGCATTGACGCCTTTTTCAATATCATTCTCATCGTCTTCAAATTTATAGGCGAATTGAATACCACCTTTAGCATTAATCTCATCAACGGCCAATTGAATGCCATTTTTTACTGCTTCTCCATATTGAGCAGCAGAACCAGTAATGGGACCAATACCACCAATTTTGATAGCGTTCGGATCCGCAGCATCATCTTCCGAACCGCCGCAGGCCGCCAATGACAAGGCCATGCAAAATGCCATTACTATACTAAATACCTTCTTCATACCTTTTCCTCCCAACTAAAAGTTCACGACGAACTTCAATTGATAATTATTTTACGCGCAAAACTCCATGTGTTCAATATACCTTTTCTACATACTTTTGTATGCTAAAGCATGATTTTGGTGTATTTTGCATAAAAATGTATGTATCGCAATTAAACGTTCTTTAAAGTGCACATCTGGAAATCTTTGATTTAATGCCATTTACGTCCTAAAAATCATGTTTTAAAGCATAACAATCTTATGAATTTTTTCGGTCAAGTCTTCCTAAAATCGTTCGATAACCGCCATTTCCATATTGAATGCAACGATTTATACGGCTAATGGTTGCGGTGCTAATTTCTACTTCTTTGACAATTTGCTCATAAGTTTTTCCTTCTAAAAGCATACTAGCCGTTTCAACTCGTTGTGCCATATCTGCAAGCTCTTTCATTGTACATAAGTCTTCAAAAAAGTCATAGCATTCGTCGACGGTTTTTAATTCCAAAATCGCTTTAAACAGAATTTCCGTTTTCTGAGACAATTTTTCTTTTTGTGACAAGTGCTCCATCTCCCTTTAAAAGAATTACACTTTTATACTTTAATACTTTAACACAAGAAAATAAAAAAGACAACCATTAAATCCTGAAAATCTACTCTCTCATTGCATTATGGTGAAAAATTCGTTTAAACACCACAACAAAAGGCTGTATCTTTCGTTTTGATTTCCTTATTATCAAGAGAGACATTCTCCGCAAGAGTCAGGTTATCAAAAGCAAAATCTCTTATAGTTTTTTTACCCCAGTATTATTGGTGATGCAAAAAAAGAGAAAAACGTGGACCGAAAGAAAACCCGTGATGAGGTTTTACAAGAAAATCCCGGCAGGCGGTGTTAGGGGCCGTAGCGAAGGTGGAGGCGGCGAACAGCACCACCAAACCATCACCAAGCATCAACAATCATCGGTAAATCGTTTCTTTTGATGTATCCCGCCGCTCTCCCCCGCCCATCTGCGCGGCAATTTGGCGCCCCGGCTGACCGTATTTTCTGCTTCAAGCCTCCCCTTTCTCCTGAGATGGTGGGAGTGGAAAGCAGGAAATTTGGCAACAAAAAAAAGAGAGAAACGCTCCTCTCAGAACGTTTCTCTCTCTATTTTTACCCTATCTCTGCCCTCATTCCGTGGACAAAATAGCATCCTTCGTGGACAAAATGGGAGTGTCGCGGGACAACAGCAAAACTTATTTTACCATGCCTGCAACTTCGGCTGCAAAATCATCGGTACGTTTTTCCAGGCCATCGCCTTTCTCAAAACGAACATATTTTACAACCTTAATATCTCCGCCCAATTCTTTGGCCGTATTTTCAACATACTTAGAAACCGTCAAATCCGGATCCTTTACATATTGCTGGTCAAGCAGGCAGTTCTCTTTGTAATATTTTCCGATTTTGCCCTCAACCATTTTAACCTTTACCTGCTCAGGTTTGCTAGCCAATTTAGGATCATTGCTGATTTGGGCCAAAAGAATCTCTTTCTCTTTAGCCAAAACCTCTGCAGGCACAGCCGCCTCATTCAAGTAGCTCGGATTTACCGCAGCAATTTGCATTGCAATGTCTTTTCCAAATACAGCAAATTCAGCCTTTGCAGCAATCTCATCAGAAGTATCAAACTGAACCAAAACGCCATGGGTGCCGCCGCCATGCACATAGGCAGCACAAATGCCCTCATAACGCTCAAAACGGCGAATTTTAATATTCTCGCCAATCACCAGAATTTTCTCCTGCAAAGCACTCTCAACAGTACCTTCGCCCATTTTGCAGTTCAAAAGGGCAGCAACATCGGCAGGATTTTGATCCATGATGACTTGTGCAACATCCTTTACAAATCCTTTGAACAAGTCATTCTTAGCAACAAAATCCGTTTCTGCGTTTACTTCAACAACAACGCCTAATTTACGAGAAACATCGGAAACAGCATACACCATTCCCTCAGCGGCAATACGACCAGCTTTCTTTGCAGCAGCCGCCAAGCCTTTTTCACGCAAATACTCTACAGCTTTGTCAAAATCGCCATTAGATTCGGTCAAAGCCTTTTTGCAGTCCATCATACCGCAGCCAGTCTGCTCACGCAGATTTTTAACATCTTGTGCAGTGAAAGCCATTTTTCTTCCCCCTTCTCTTATTCAGCAGCAGCTTCCTGAGTTTCTTCCTCTTCAGGAGCATCCTGTGTTCCCTGACGTCCTTCCAAAACTGCATCTGCCATTGCACCGGCAATCAGTTTAACCGCACGAATTGCGTCGTCGTTTCCAGGAATCACATAATCAATCTCATCAGGATCGCAGTTTGTGTCAACGATTGCAACAATGGGAATATTAAGTTTCATTGCTTCGGCAACAGCGATACGCT
>NZ_CAUWGY010000048.1:0-16504 GCF_963558415.1 uncultured Ruthenibacterium sp.
TGGTGTTCCAGAACTATGCTCTGTATCCGCACATGACGGTTTACAAGAACATGGCGTTCGGCCTGGAGCTGCGCAAAACTCCGAAGGATGAGATCGACAAACGTGTTCGCGAGGCTGCTCGCGTTCTGGATATCGAGCATTTGCTGGACCGCAAACCGAAGGCTCTGTCCGGTGGTCAGCGTCAGCGTGTTGCCTTGGGTCGTGCAATGGTTCGTAACCCGGCGGTCTTCCTGCTCGACGAGCCTCTGTCCAACTTGGACGCCAAACTGCGTACTGCGATGCGCACCGAGATCATCAAGCTGCATCAGAAACTGGGAACTACCTTCATTTATGTTACCCACGACCAGACCGAGGCTATGACCATGGGCGACCGCATCGTGGTTATGAAAGACGGTATCGTGCAACAGGTTGATACTCCGCAAAACCTGTATGATTATCCCTGCAACATGTTTGTGGCTGGCTTCATCGGCTCTCCGCAAATGAACTTCCTGGATGCAACTCTTGTCAAAGAGAACGGCAACTATTATGTGGATCTGGGCGGCGACAAACTGCTCATCAACCCGGCGAAAGCTGCGGCCAACACCGCAAAATTGGATGCCTATATCGGCAAGACCATCAAGGCTGGTATCCGTCCTGAGGATATCAAGGACGATGAAGAGTTCTTGGAGAAACACAAAGATGCCACTATTACGGCTAATGTCGAAGTATCCGAGCTGATGGGCTCTGAGATTTATCTGTACCTGACCTACAAAGGCTACAAGATGACTGCTCGTGTGAACCCCACCAGCAAGGCGAAGAACGGTATGGATGTGAAGGTTGCGTTGAACACCAACAAACTGCATCTGTTCGATCCGGCCGACGAGTCCGTTATCCTGAACTAATTTTGATTCAAAGCCCGCAGTTACAAACTGCGGGCTTTCTTGATTATTCTTGATTAAAAAAAGAGGCGTGCAATTGCACGCCTCTTTTTTTAATCGAATTGAATGGTTTCTACATGACGAATTTTTTTGTTGTACAAATAGCGGAAGAAAAGAAGTGAAAGTGCAAAACCAAAGCATTCGGCGAAAAGGAAACTGTACCATACAGCACCCAGCCCACCCAATCTTGCAAGTACAAATGCAGAGGGGAGAAGGAGAAGAAGTTGACGGATTACGCTGATCCACAGACTGAGAATTCCATCGCCAAGTGCTTGAAATACGCTGGAAAGTACCACGCCGACTCCGGCGAACAAAAAGCACAGAGATATCAGGCGAAGTGCCGGTACACCAATGCTCAACATGTCTTCCTTGGCGTTGAACAGATAGAGCAATTGCTCGGGAAATGCTTGGAAGATGACCAGTCCCAATGCCATGATAGCGGTAGCCATGATGATACCAAGACGAATGGTATCCAAAATGCGTTTGCGTTGACGCGCACCATAGTTGTAACCGACGATGGGAATCAGAGCATTTGTAATACCGAATACCGGCATGAAGACAAAGCTTTGCAATTTGAAATAAACGCCAAATACGGATACGGCAGTTTCTGTAAAGGAAATAAGGATCTTGTTCATGCCGAATACCATGACACTGCTGATGCTCTGCATAATAATCGAGGGAAGACCTACCTGATAAATACCGCGGATGGTATGACCGTGAGGCCGCATGTTCGCGAGAGAAATGCGAACTTCGTGGTTTTTCCAATGATTCAAAATGAGAGCAACAAACATAGCGCACCACTGTCCAATGACCGTTGCAGCCGCCGCTCCGGCCACCCCCATTTTGGGACAACCTAAAAGACCGAAAATCATGATGGGATCTAAGATGATATTCACCACAGCTCCCGTCATTTGACTGATCATCTGATAAACGGTTTTACCGGTAACTTGCAGGATGCGTTCCATGGTGATTTCTACAAATGCGCCCAGAGAAAAAATAGTTACAATCCGCATGTAGTCGGCACCGGCTTGGGCAATTTCAGGATTTTGAGTAAATGCAGCCAAAAACATATCGCTTCCAAGCGCACCGAAAATTGCAAATACTACAAAGCTGATGAGCGTCACCAGAATGCCGTTGCTGGCCACTCGATTTGCTGCTTCAAAATTCTTTTCGCCCAGTCGTCGAGATAGAAGTGCATTGATACCCACCGCTGTTCCGACCGAAACAGCAATCATGAGATTCTGGACGGGGAAGATCAAACTGACGCTGGTCAGCGCATTTTCACTGACCATAGATACAAAGATACTGTCAACCACGTTGTACAGCGCTTGTACCAGCATGCTGAGCATGATGGGAAAGGCCATGCTTGGCAATAGTTTGTTGATTGGGCGTGTGCCCATGATGTTTTCTTTTCTGTTTTCCATAAATACTCCTTATTATTCATTGGCCTAACGCTTTGTGCGCAAAAAACGGAGCATGTGCCCTTTCGGACAATGCTCCGCGACGAGACTGAGAAAAAACGCTTATTTATCCATCAAGCGAACGTCATCACCGCAAAAATTCAGACACTCGCAGTTGCCTAGCAGCCGGGATACAATTTTTTCTGTATATCGGCGCTGGAGATCTGCATCAAGGACGATGTTGCTGGTGTAAATAGTGGGTAAACACCGACACATACGGGTGTTTACCAAGCTATAAAGACAGCTACTGACGTAAGGCGTCAAGTATTCCGTTCCCAAATCGTCCAGAATCAAAAGTTGTGCATCGCACAATGTTGCCAAGGTATCGTTGGCTTCTTCGTTTCGAAAATGTTCCTTTTCCATAGCATCAAAGGCATTTTGTGCACTGATATATACCACGTTGAACCCTTTGTGCAAAACAGTATTGGCAATGGCCAATGCAAGGTGTGTTTTGCCAAGTCCGGCATAGCCGTATAAGTAAAGATTGGGATTTTTTAATGTGAATTGTTCCGCGTAATCTTTGCAATAGTGAAAAATATCTTCCATATGCTGCCGCGCCGAAAGTCCCAGTTCGGGTACGTAACGGTCCGGATATTTATTTAAATCAAAGGTGGAGAAACTACAAAGAGAAAGCGGGGAAGATTCATTGACTTCCTTTTGGCACATTTCTCGAACCAACGCTAGCACACACTCACATGGACCACTGGACACTCGACCGGTATCCTTACAAATGGGACAGGTAAATTCAGGTGCTAAAGAGGCGGGATCAATGCCATTCTCCCGCAAAAGCATATCGCGCTTAGCATCACAAGCAGAGGCCTCGGCGAGTGCAGCGTCAATCTGTGCTCGCTCGGCGCCACTCGCCGAAAGCTGTGCAGCGCGCAGGCCTGCCAAAGCGCGTTGTTGTTCCAGTTGGGTCAATTCAGGCAAATCCTTTTGTACGGCAGCCAGGCGTTGGTCGGCAAGGGTTATTGCTTTCTGACGCCGTGATGAAACAATACCGAAAGCTTTGTGCATCATTTCCTGCCTGGTCATGCTCATTTCCCTCCTGTCTGTTTAAATACAGGTGCTCTGCGAGGTCCTTTGCCGAGCACCGATTTAGCGCTTGGGTTAGTGGGCTGTATATTCTGTGTGGTGAGTGCACCGTCTTTGATCACATCACGCACTGTTCGATATCCCTTGGAATACCATGTGCGAAGGATGCCATTTACATACCGAACACTCTGCTTTTCTCCCGCATAGGCAATAGCCTCGGAAATCATACTTTCATCGTATGAAAATTCTTCATACCAAGAAGCAATCAAACGTTGTTCAGCCTTTGTGAATTTGGAATCCGTCAGATGGAACAAGCGGGCGACCTCAGCTTCCCGTTCACTGCGCAGTGTCAATAACTTCAGATGGCGTTCAGCCGCTTCCAATGTATCAATGCCTTCTGCCTGCCATCCAAGCAGAGCACGCTCAATGTATCGGGCACTGCGTTTGCCCAAAGATACAAAATGGGCCACACCCAGCAGAATAAAATCCACAGGAAGCCCATCGGCAACGTATAAAGAAACCAAAATATTGGTATCCGACTGAGTAATCACACCGCCCATTAAACGCTGGCTTTCCTGCACCAGTGCAGCAATGGCCGGATCGTTGCGTGCGGCGGCCGTAACTTCTGGGGTAGTCATATGGCTGCGAACTTTGCTGGCATTGGCAAGGTCTCCGGTAGAGCTCCCAGAATCATCACAGCTCTCCAAAAGTCCTGCACCCTTCCAAAACAGGAGTGCTTCGCGTGCTTTTTCAGGGCTTTTTAAGCGTAGGGAGTGAGCCAGGCGAGCGGGATCTGTTTCACCGGTGGAAATCACCATGAGAGCAACTCGCAGCCAGTCATCCTCTAACTGCGGAAGTTTGGAGATAACCAGTTGCGGCACGCGGATGCTGTCCCCAAGATTTTTGCAAAGCCGGTATGCCACAAAATCCCTCCCTTTTCGTTTTTAGGCATATATAGTACTATACCACAAAATGGTTTAGTTTGAACAGACTTTTTACAGATTTTTACCTCGAAAGCACCTGTAATTGACAGGGTAAAAGAGCATGTTTATACTCAAAGTGAACGGCTTTTGAAGAAAGGTGGGCGAAGAAAACATGAAGGTTGTGAATCTCGGTTCACTCAATTTGGATAGGGTATATCGAGTAGAACATTTCGTGAAAGGACAGGAGACGATTTCCGCAAAAGATTATAGTGAAAACGCCGGTGGAAAGGGATTGAATCAGTCCATTGCCCTAGCAAGAGCAGGAATGCAAGTTCTTCATATAGGATCGGTTGGAAAAGATGGCGAAATTTTACGTGCGCTTTTGGCTCAGAATGGGGTGGATACCCATTTGGTGAACGTTGTGGAAGGTGCCAGCGGCCATGCAGTCATTCAGCTTGTAGAGGGACAAAACTGCATTTTGGTTTATGGAGGAGCAAATCAGATGATCGGTTCGGATCAGGTAAGGCAGGCTTTAACAGAGTGCGAAGGAGAGGATGTTTTGTTGCTGCAAAACGAAACGTCCTCAGTGCCCGAGGCCATTTGCATGGCAAAGGAAAAGGGAATGCGTGTGGCCTTCAATGCTTCTCCTGTAACTCCGGATATGTCTGCGTATCCAATGGACCTAGTGGACTTGTTTTTTGTCAATGAAGGAGAAGGGATGTTCCTAGCCGGAACGGATTGCTCCGATCCAGAGCGGATTTTGGATTCTCTGCGCAAAAAGTACAACGCCAAAATCGTCCTCACCTTGGGTGGAGATGGAGCATATTATCAAGATCATGATATGCGTTTGTATCAACCAGCTTTTTCTGTGCCGGTAGTGGACACTACTGGTGCAGGGGATACTTTCACGGGGTACTTTTTGGCCAATTTGCATCGTGGCCCGGAGAAGGCTCTGCGTATTGCCACAGCGGCCGCGGCTTTGGCCGTGGGGACAAAAGGTGCGGCTCCTGGAATTCCGACTGCAAACCAAGTGAAAGATTTTTTGATCAAGCAATAGGAAAAGAGGAGACCATGATCGGTCTCCTCTTTGATTTTTAGCGTACACGTACCTCTTTGATGTTGAATTCGCGACCGCTGAGAAGCTCCTTGTCAAAACTACCGCAATCCGGACAGTATCCTTGGTTTTCCACAATGGGAAAGGTCGTTCCGCAGTTACGGCAGCGGCCGACCGCAGGGATTAG
The DNA here is from genome assembly GCF_963558415.1 of uncultured Ruthenibacterium sp. Taxonomy (NCBI): domain Bacteria; kingdom Bacillati; phylum Bacillota; class Clostridia; order Eubacteriales; family Oscillospiraceae; genus Ruthenibacterium; species uncultured Ruthenibacterium sp. Next base: position 5,577 of record NZ_CAUWGY010000048.1, read on the forward strand.
ATTGATTTCCAATTTTGCATCTTTTAACAATGGCCGCTCCCGAGCAGCGGGAAAGCATGCTTCAAAATAGTGTGGAACCACAGAGGAAATCTCACCGATTTCCATTACAACGGTGTCTACTGCGTCCACCTGTTCATCTTTCAGCGCATCTTCGATCACCTTGGCCATTTCAAACACAAGGCCTAGCTCGTGCATGGAAAAGCCTCCTTTACTCGTTACCTGTAACGGCGTCCTTTACAGACCGCACGGCAATTTTGCCTACACGCTTAATCATATTGGGAGTTAGTTTCAGCGGAATGCCCTCGAACGTGTTGTACTCCACATGATATTTTTTCACCAGATGAATGGCATCAAACTTACATTTGGTGGTACATTGGCCGCATCCGATGCACATTTCCTGGTTCAACTGAACCGCACCGCAGCCAAGGCAGCGCTCGGTCTCTCGTTTCATTTGTTCCTCGGTAAAGGTACAACGATCGTCGGAGAAACTGTCTGTTTCTACTTTTTTACGTAATGGGCGTTGACGCGGCATCCGGTCAAAGCTTTCCAAATCCGCGGCAGCCTTGTTGAATTCTTTATAAATACGGCGATCGCGGCCAGCGGTCATGCTGACGCCCTCCCACACAAAACGGTGGATCGAGATGGCGCCTTGCTTACCGGCGGCAATAGCGTCGATAGCGAATTTTGGACCAGTGCAACAGTCGCCACCCACGAAAATGTCTTTCTGTGCGGTTTGATAGGTAAGAGGATCAGCCACGGCGGTTCGACCACGACCGAACTCCACAGCACTGCCATCCAAAAGTCCGCCCCATTGAATTTCCTGACCGATGCTCAGCAGAACCCAGTCCGCATCCACCGTGATGGTTTCATTGGGGTCGTACTGAGGAGCGAAGCGACGATTTTCGTCGTATACGGAAATACAACGCATAAATACAATGCCTTTGATGTGACCATTTTCTACGAGAAGTTCCTTGGGGCCCCATCCGTTATGTACCGGAATGGATTCGGCTTCCGCCTCGGCGATTTCCTCCTCCAAAGCAGGCATTTCCTCTCGGCTTTCCAAGCAGTACATCTCTACGGTATCCACTTTTTCACGAATCGCGGTACGAGCCACGTCGATGGCTACGTTGCCGCCCCCCACGACCACCACTTTTCCGGACAAGTCCATGGAATGGCCCTGACTGACCGCTCGCAGAAAATCGACGCCGGCCACCACGCCCTGGGCATCCTCATTGGCAAGACCTAATTTGCGGCCACCCTGAGCGCCAATGGCTATGTAGAAAGCCTCAAAACCTTGCCCACGCAGTTCGTCCAAAGTTACGTCTTTGCCCACTTCTACGCCGGTGCGGAAGACAACGCCTAACTCACGCAGAATGTCGATTTCGGCGTTTACAATCTCACGCTCCAGTCGGAAGGCGGGAATTCCCATGGTCAGCATACCACCCAGAGTCTTTTCTTTTTCAAAGACAGTCACATTGTAACCATCCACTGCCAGATAGTAAGCGCAGCTAAGTCCGGCGGGTCCTGCACCGATAACAGCAATGGGTTTTCCGTAATCGTGGGCCTTGACGGGCACAAAGCGGTGCTCATCTTTCAGCTCTTGGTCAGCGATAAATTTTTTAATCTCATCTACGGCGACCGGTTCATCAAGACCGCCACGTGTACAGGCGCTTTCGCAGTTACGTGGGCAAATGCGGCCACATACAGCGGGGAATGGGTTTTCCTTTTTGATTAGCTCCAGCGCATCCCGATAACGACCTTGGGCCGCCAGTTTGATGTAACCTTGCACAGCGATATGGGCCGGACAAGCAGTTTTACACGGGGCAGTACCCTCTTCGGTCACATCCTCGCGATTTTCTCGATAGTTTACGTTCCAATGTTCTTTGGTCCAAACATGATTTCGCGGTGATTCCATTTTGGCAGGTTTGGTGCCCTCGCACAGCTTTTGTCCTAACTTTAACGCATTGACCGGGCAGTTTTCTACACATTGGCCACAGGCCACACACTTTTCGCTGTCGGTCTGAGCGACATAGTTGGAGCGCACCATGTCCGGCGCGTTGTAGTAAGCAGCGTTTCTCACCGCATAGCATCCGCATCCGCAACAGTTACAAATGGCGTAGGTTTCCCCGCCGTCAATGTTGGGCACAGAATGCATCAGACCGTTTTCTTCGGCTTTTCGAACGATTTCAAAGGCCTCTTCTCTTGTAATCTCACGGGCTCGGCCAGTGCGGATGCAATACTCAGCACCGGCATTTAGTTGCAGACACATGTCTTTTTCCAAATGACCACAACCTTGTCCCAAAAGACGACGTGAAGTCCGGCAGGAACAATCTGCTACCGCAAAGCGGGTGCTTTTATTTAGAATAGTGGCTACTTGTTCGTAGGGAACACTGTGACTGTCGCCGTCAATGGCGCTCTGAATAGGAATAACACGCATGGGGGATGCGCCCACAGGTAACTTTGGCGAAAGCAGTTCGCCTCGCAACCGTGCATATTCTTCAAAGACGGCCGGAATTTCCGGATGCTTTTCGCATTGCGCGCGGTTATTCATCATTTTTTCCATTACACCGGGCACAAACACCGGTAGCTCAAACACGTCCACTCCATTTTCTGAGTGAAAAATCACTACGCCCGCTTCGGTCAATAAATCCATCTGTTTTTTTGTTTCTTCCAAAGTTTTCCCGCATCGCTTCGCAATTGTTTCCAAGGGCAGAGGTTTGCGCAGCTCCAATGCAAGCGCTACTTCGGCCATTTCGTCTGTTACAACGCAGTTTAGCACTTTGTATTCCGGGGCGTTTTCATCCAGCTTTACCAGCATCGCCACCGAACCGCTGATCTTTTTTGCCAGCTTTAAAATGTTTTTTCTCACAGCCATCGTATTCCTCCTTCATCCTTTTAAATTTTTCCAATTTTGGATTTCTCGGTCCAGCCATTGAATCCACGACTCCATTCCTTCTCCCGTTTTGGCGGATACAGGGAATACTTCAATCGCCGGATTCCGAAGCTTGGCACGTTGCTTTACCGCGTCCATATCGAAGTCGAACATGGGCAGGGCATCAATTTTATTCACCAGAAGGGCATCGCATACAGAAAACATCAGCGGGTATTTTAATGGTTTGTCATCCCCTTCGGGCACGCTGAGAATCATTGCATTTTTAGAGGCACCAGTATCAAATTCGGCCGGACACACTAAATTGCCCACGTTTTCCAAAATGATTACGTCCAGCTCATCCGTACCCAGTGCCTCCAGTCCCTGGCGGGTCATATAAGCATCCAAATGACACATACCACCGGTGTGTAGTTGAATCACCCGGGCGCCTGTTGAACTGATCGTATGTGCGTCTACATCGGAATCAATGTCTGCCTCCATGACGCCCACCCGCCATTTTCGAGCCAACTCTGGAATGGTTTTCAGCAGCGTGGTCGTTTTTCCGCTGCCCGGACTGGACATTAGGTTTAAAAGAAAGATTCCCTTTTGGCGCAGTTGATCACGAAGCATATTCGCTTGTCGATCATTGCTGTCCAATACACTCTTTTTGATTTCGATTACCTGGAAACTCATTGCTTTTCCCTCCGTTTTACACAGAAAAAACATTGTTTTCTTTTTAACATTGTACCATTTGACTATACATGTGTAAAACAACAACTTTTTGTTGAACCATACAATCATTTGTTGTATGATGGGCCCAGAGGGGGGATGTCGGATGCAGATGCGGGCAATTGAATCATTTTTGGCGCTGTATGAAGATCGCAGTTTTTCCAAAGCCAGTCGGCGATTATTCATCACTCAACAGGGACTAAGCCGTCAGATTCAGGCATTGGAGAAAGAATTGGGCAAACTGTTGTTTGAACGCAGCCATTTAGGAGCGGAACCTACAGAGACAGCTCACCTGTTATACCCCTATTACCAGCAGATATTTGAGATTTATAGGGCATCCGAGGAACTTTTAACGCCGACGGAACAGCGAACCATTCGAGTAGGTTTTGCTTTTGGCATTTCTAGCGCCGGTGACCCCGATTTTTTGATTGATTTTCAAAGACTTCACCCAGAAATACTCGTGGAGATACAAGAGTGGAGTAAAGCCGAGTGCATCCGAAAATTGCTTCATAATCAATTGGATGTTGCGTTTTTAATTAATCCATTTCCGGAAACACTATTTCGTACCTGTCGTATCACCAGCGACCATATGTATGCGGCGATGCACAAAACGCATCCACTGGCTGCTGATGTGGGTCCACTGGATTTTCACGCGTTGGATCGCCAGATGCTTCTAACGGGATCACCCGAAAATGCACTGCGTCAGTTTTTTGATTATTGTTGTGTGATGGCACAAATTCATCCCCATATTCGTCTGGCGTCCAGCCACAATTTGGATGTGGTAAATACGATGGGGGAGGATATGGGAATTGCCACCTTAAACTCCGCTATGGCGCTGCGAGTGACCAATCCCAATATTCGCATTCGCCGACTGGAGCTGCCCTGTGCAGGTTATTTGTACGGTTGTGTGCCGTTGTATTGTGCCGAAGAATCATTGCCTGTACAGGTAATCCGCTATGCGCAGGATCATTATGCCAGACATCCAGTACCGGTATATCCCGACAGGTTGGAATAGAAACAAGCCCGAGCGCGAATCTTTTTTGCGCTCGGGCTTGTTTTTTAATCTTTATAAACAGGACATTGATACCGTGCTTTGCCGCGAGTGGCTTTGCCATATTCGATGGCATTCACCGGGCAGCCGCAAAGGCAGGCCATGCAATGGGTACACCGGTCGCCCCAGATTGGTTTTCCTTCTTCCAGATGTATGTTACCCAGTGGGCACAGAGAGGCACATTTTCCGCATTTCACACAGGCGTCTGTAGTGTGAAAGGGGCGTGTCTTAATAAAAAAGCGGTACATGCCTTCGTTGATGGGACCGGATTTGAATTTGTCCAGTGCACCAACCTTGACCATAGAAAAATCCTCTTTGGCTTCAATACGCCGTGCAGCTTCTAACAGCAGCGGTTGCGCTGCTGTAATTTTTTCCTCGGCCTCGCCAGGCTTGGGTGCGGGAAAAAGCACCAAATAGTTGTCCGGCATCACTACGGGCAACAATCCCCGGAAGGAAAAACCTTTTTCCGCGCACAAGTCGGTCAGTCCATGAACCGCATTGCCCGTTTCACCGCCGCAGGTCAATACAAAATAGGCGTCTCGGCTTCCTTTGAAAGTGCTAGTACGGATGAACTGTGCAAAAACGCGAGGAATCTGCCACGCATAGGTTGGGGCCACAAATACCCAAGGGCGTTGACTGTTGAGTTCGGCCGCCGCCTGCTCGCGCAGGAAGGAAAAGGCGTCCATAGCTTGGTCATTCAGTGCATGAGCAAGAAATTGGGCGCAGTACCGGCTGTTGCCGGTGCCAGAAAAATAGACGATCATTCAAACTCCCCCTGTATCAAAGGATTTATTCTTAAAACATACATTTTGCGCGTTGAGTTTAAAAATCCCTTCTGAAAGGGAAAACGTGCCTGCCAATTTTCTTTATCATATCATGTTGCGCAAGATTTTCCTAGGGAAAAGCGTCTTGACGCCGGTCAAAAAATGACTATAATAAACATGAATATAATAAGAATGCTTACTATTTGGAGGCGTTTTGTGGAACAACTGCATTATTTGCTGATGAAAACACACACTTGTTTGAACCGCTGGATTCTTGAGAAAGCGGCGGCGCTGGGGTTGTCGCCGGGGCAGCCGAAGGTGCTGGAATGCCTGATGCAAAACGGTGAAAGCAACCAAAAAGCGATTGCGGAATTTTGTGAGATTGAGCAGGCAACGGTAGGCAGTATTCTGTCCCGCATGGAGCGTGATGGACTCATTCGCCGCACACAATATCAGGAGAACCGGCGGTCACTGTATGTGTCTCTGACAGAGGAAGGGCGGCGTAAGGGCGAGTTGCTGAATCAAATTTTCCGTGAGGCCGATGCTTTGGCGGTCTCGGCTCTGTCACAAGAGCAGCGTCGGCAATTTTGCGAAATATTGAAGACTGTTGGCTGTTCGCTGAAAGCCTCCGGGAAGGATGGGGAAAACGAATGAATTCTTTCTGCAAGCGATGCGCGATGCTATGTGTGGGCTTGATTGTTATGGCGTTCGGAGTGGCTTTTTCCATCAAAGCGGGGTTGGGAACGTCGCCTATTTCCAGCCTTCCTTATGTGTTGAGCCGTTTTACTCCTTTCACTGTAGGTACAGCCACCATTGCCATGCACGTCACATTTATTTTGTTGCAGATTGTGCTTTTGCGCAAGCAATATGAGCTTTTTCAGCTTCTGCAACTTCCGGTAGCGCTGATTTTTGGAATGCTGACAGACTTTGGTGTATGGGCCATACAAGGAATCAGCGCGTCCTCCTATGCAGGCCGGTGGGGACTGTGTGCGGTTGGCATTCTGCTGGTAGGATTGGGTGTCAGCTTGGAAGTGAATGCCCAGGTGGTAACACTGGCCGGCGAAGGCATGGTGTTGGCGGTGTGCAAGGTGTTTAAGACCAAGTTCCCCATCACAAAAATCGGTTTTGATGTAACGCTGGTGATTGTGGCAAGTGTGCTGTCCTTTCTATTTCTGGGACACTTGGAAGGTGTGCGAGAGGGAACGGCTGCAGCGGCTCTGTTTGTGGGCATGGTCGCCAAACAGTTCAATCGGCCGGTGAAACATTTTACAGAGCGGTGTTTGTGCTGAATAAGGTTGCAATGCAGCTTCTTGATGGCGTATGATGAAAAAAAGGCTGGGAGGGTGGTCTTATGAAGATTTGGATGTCCCCACAGACAGAAAAGCACAATCCCTCATTGTGGCGTTTGGGGGCACAGGTCATAGCAATTGTGGTTTTGGCATTTTTTTTGATCATTGCAGGAATGAAACTGGTGTACCGATGGAATTTGCCGCAGCCGACAAGTTTGCTGGTTCTTTGCCTATTCATCACCGCGTTGGTGATTTTTTTGGCATATCGCCTAGGTCGCCACAATGCGCGGAACCTCGCCGCTTTTTTTCTGGACGAAGAGAATCGGTTGTTTGCTATGGATTTTCGGTGGGTGTTGTCCTGCAATCATAGGATTACATACCACGACTGGAAGAGGCTGCAACAGTGGACAGAACGAATCCGCATCCAAAAGATAGTGCCGGACGGGGCTGCCGAGATTCTGCGTGTGGAAAACATTCGTGAAAACCCCAGTGATTACGCTGTGGTTTGTCAGGTGCGCCGTTATGGCAGAATTGGAAGGCTCACATTGATGCTGATGAAAGGGTACGAAGATGAGGATTGGCTGCTGCGGGAACTGGAACGGCGAAGAAACTGGGATTCCCGTCTGGCGGAAGACGATGACCGGCGTCCCTTGGGGCTGGCAGTTGGTGCTCTGGTCCTGGGGATAGGTGCTTTGGGTGCTTTGTTTAGTCATCCGGCGTTGGGCTATTTGCCGCAAATTATCTATTTTCCGGCTTTGGCTGTGGTGCTGGTCGGGATAGTCATGCTGGTTTCTTTCATTGTAAAGCGGCACAGAGGAGAATGAAAAACTTGCTTTTGTGCTTTCTCAAAAAGCAATCAAATGGTAAAATATATGCCAAGGTCGCACTCAGCGCAGAGTATGGGCGCTGGTGCATAAAAAGAAAAAGGAGAGATCTGAATGCGTAAAAATTTTGGACCAAAACCCTGGACTTACCCGCAGCCGGTTTTTATTCTGGCCAGTTATGATGAAAACGGAAAGGCCAATGCAATGAATGCGGCCTGGGGCGGTATTAGCGATACATACGAGCTGTCCTTGTGTATTAGCGCAGGACACAAGACCACCAAAAACATTTTGGCTCGCAAGGCGTTCACCGTCAGCATGGCGGACGCAGCTCATATGACAGCGTGCGATTATGTGGGCATTGTGTCTGGTAACGATGTGCCTGACAAGTTGAAAAGAGCAGGGCTGCACACTACTCATTCAGAATTTGTAGACGCCCCATTGATTGATGAATTGCCTATGGCCGTTGAGTGTCGTTTGTTGAGCTACGATTCTGAAAGTGGCCATTTAGTGGCGGAGATCGTCAATGTGAACGCAGACGAGCGTGTGCTGGGGCCAGACGGTAAAATCGACCCAGAGCGGTTAGATCCCATCACATTCGATCCCGTAAATAATACGTATCGCCGATTGGGGCAAATCGTGGGCAATGCGTTCAAGGACGGTGCCCAATTAAAATAAAATCGAAAAATCTGCTGGTGTAGAGTTTTATGAGCGGATTTTTTTGCGATTGCTTCGAATCAAAGAATTTGTTTGGAAAGAGAAAAGCTTATGAACACCGAAGAGTACAAACTGGAAATTTTTCTACCTGAAAGTCATTTGAAACCATTGCAGGAAGCTCTGCAACAGGTGGAAGCGGGTTGTATTGGAAAATATGACAGTTGCTTTTGTTATAGCCGTGTTACCGGCTGTTGGCGTCCGTTGGAGGGGGCACAACCTTATATTGGAAAAGTGGGAGAAGTGTGCTCCGAACCAGAGCTTAAGCTCGAAGTGGCCTGTCGGGCAGACCAGCTAGAACAGACGCTGGCGGCCATCCGCTCGGTACATCCCTACGAGGAACCAGTCATTTACGTTTTGCCGTTGTGCCGACCTGTTTTGAAAAAAGCCGTGGAGGTTGTGGCTGCATTAATCTGGGACGGTAGGCGCTTTATGATTTGTCAGCGGCCTGCCCACAAGGCGCGGGGACTTCTATGGGAGTTTGTCGGTGGAAAGGTAGAACCGGGAGAGACAAAGCAGCAGGCACTGGTGCGGGAATGCCGAGAGGAACTGGCTGTGACCGTAGCAGTGGAGGCTCCCTTTATGGATGTGACGCATACTTATCCGGATTTGACTGTGCATTTGACACTGTTCCACGCACGTATTGTGGAAGGTGTACCCAAAAAGTTGGAGCACAATGATATTCGCTGGATTGAGGTAGAGCAAATCGAACAGTTTCCGTTCTGCCCGGCAGACGAAGTGATTTTGCAGAAGCTGCGTAAGGAATATGGAGCAGAAAGCTTCACTGCCGAGGGTGAGAAGTGATTTGGGTGTTCTGACCCGTGGGCAAAGTTGTTGGAAAGGCATGTTTCCCAAAAAGCAGCGGACACATTTTTTGAAGGCTGTTGGATTCGCGTGAATCTGAATATATAAAAAAGGCCTCTGAATGCATTGCGCATTCAGAGGCCTTTTTCATACAGTCTAAGTTTATTCTGGCAAATACAACGTGGCGGGATGCCTGTTTACCGCCACTGATTTTTCCATGACTGAACCGACCGGTCATGGATGAGAGGGGGCTGAGCGTTTGCAATAGAAAAATCACCCAATATTTTTATTTCAATCTGTTCATTGTTATACCCATTCGCTCCAATCCCAGTCCAACACCATCAAATCCTACGCATCGGCTGGGAGTGGTGTTTACAGCATGGTCCATTAGCGGCTGAACGTTGCAAGAGACGTCCAGGCACCAGTCTGTTTTCAGCACGTCTTCCCAGGCTCGATTGAGAAAAGCAACCTCCCGCCGGCCGTGAGTACGAGTGATCTCAGGGGTGCCAGCTACGCGAAGATAGGCTTCGATTTTTGCAGGGGAAAAACCGGAAGCGAGAAGGCTCTCAGTGAGACCTTCTCGGAACAACTTGGGAATGTCCGACCATTGAAAAGGTACAACATCAAAGCGGATAAAAGTATATCGGCTGTAACAATGGACCGCCAACAGGCATTTTCGTCCACGCAAATCAATCACATGCAGATCCCAACAAAAACGTCTGTCCGGTTGCGTACCGTAATCGGGTGTTTTTATTTTCAGAAAACGCTGCATAGGAAAAGTCAATCCCAGTTCCATCACTGCACCTCATGGGGAATGACAATTTTCTCCACCTGGATTTTTTCATCGGTGATTTCTGCAATCATCATAGTAATCTCTTGGTGAAACCGCCGGGGACCACAAGAGCCGGGATTCAGCCACAGGACTCCTGCGTATTCCTCTTGCAGATATTTGTGAGAATGGCCGAATACTACCACGTCCACACCGGAAAGGTCCGCCGGGACATCTTTTTTGTTGTGAACAATGAAAAAGGTGACTCCAGCCAAAGTAACAGTGAGATCGTGGGCAAGGGAACTGGCCCATTCTTTGTCGTTGTTGCCGCGGACGATGTAAAGCGGAGCATATTGCCGCAGCTCGTCCACAATACTCGGCCGATTGATATCGCCACCATGAAGAATGACGTCAACTGTTTTCAAATGTTCCACCACCTGAGGCCGCAGTAGGCCATGAGTGTCGGAAAGAATAGCCAGTTTCATATATTTCCTCCCATTTATACGCAATGTGGTGGATGCGATCCAATTACCAGAATGCAATGTTTCCGAGTTCTCTCTGAGGGGCCAATCCCTCACAAAAAGAAAACACGTAAGTTACACAGCAGGGATTGTAGCGGGATGTGTCACGGGCTACAACAAATTTTCATCTTCTTCAAGACTGCGGTAAAATGTGCGCGCCTGCTCCAAGTCGTGTGTGTCCGGATGTCCTTTGGAAAGACCGCCTATTAGTTTGAAAGGCCCGAAGGTATTGTAACCTTTGCAGGAGAATTCACCCAGCACGCGACAGCCCTTTTCCTCGGCAATTTGCCGCAATGTCCGGGTTCCCATGCCCTTCACTCCGCCGTAAGTGTATACCAAAAATACTGGTTTGCCCGCAGGCAGATACTGTCGGGCAAAATCCACCACCGCCTTGTGCATTTCAAAACCGTAGATGCCAGATGCCAAACCGATACAATCATACTCATTTAGACATACCGTCTGTCGAGTACGTACGTCAATGAGATCGACATTGCCTTCTGCGGCCATGGTCTCCACCAATTTTCGAGTATTGCCATGGTGGCAGGAAAGATAACAAATTGCTGCTTTCATCCTTTGTCTCCTTTTTCAAACGTCCAA
>NZ_CAUWGY010000049.1:0-16402 GCF_963558415.1 uncultured Ruthenibacterium sp.
TGAATCAAATCTTCCCCTGCAGAAGATCGGTAAAGGATTTCGGTGATTAGTGTCCCTTTTACTACTGCTTTCCCAGTGAGAAGTTTCACCTCAGTCACTTCACTTGTACAATTTGTTGACAAAATCATCATTGGTGATTTTTCAAACGAAATATTTTCCTCGGCAGTAATCAATTTTTCCTGCATGCCAACACTTGCAATTCCATTTAATTCGCAAGTTTTTTGTTCAATCCCGCCACCTGCCAAGGCTGTAATAATTTCATTTTCTTCTTGAGCACTGGCGGTGATGCACAATGCATAGGCACCACGAATATCCACTCTGCGTCCGCTCAGTGCGCGGCAGTTGATATACTCCGGTTCTCCGGACACTTGAATTACTGCCGCTATATTTGCCGTTTCACGCAAATCCACCTGTTTAGTGAATGGTAGTTTCTGTTCGGTCTGACACAATCCTTCCTCACCATCGGCCTGGTAATAAACGGTACAGCGCAAATAGCCCTCGACTGTAAGACGTCCTGCCATCACTTGGCGCTGCAAAATCACAGGATACACAAAACATTTCACGATTTTGAACACCTGCGGCAGATAGTCGGGAATCAGAATTTCTGTCTCCACCGGAAGCTCCAGCTTCGTCTCGCATATGTTCTGTGCCGTCATAACGGTATCTTGATACGCTTTTAACTCCATACGGCCTGTCGCCCCTTTCGCTGTTCTAGCTTATGTATATTCAGGGACGTGCAACAATATGAAAAAGAAATCCGGATGTGCATGACAAAAGCACATCCGGATTAAAAAAGATTTATTTCACTATTTGACTTTAAATAAAACCCGCAAAATTCCCGACAGGCATTTTGGACTTTTCCAAATAACTACTTTCATTGCCTATTCCCTCCCTCTGCAAATGGTTTATAACATTCTATACAGAATTCCGGGAAAATGTTCCTCTATCATTTTTGACAAAACATCAAATAAAGGCTGCCCTTTCGGAAGGAAATCGTTGCTTTTTCTTCTTCAAATTCATTGCTGACACCAATTGGAAAACTATTTGTCATGGTGTAATTCGTCAAAGAATATTTCAATCCGCGTAAACTAACACCTTCCGTCTGCTTTTCCGCGGTAAACAGTGACAAATAAACGTTATCTCTTCTTGGGATCTCATATGTTCCCGGTAAAAGGGCCGTAATCTCCGTCGTTTCATCGGCCAGGATTCCGCGAACTCCCCTTTGCGCCAAAAGCACCAATGTTTGCAAATTCGCCATGGTGTGATCGAATCTTCCACCAATACCGCCTAAAATGACAATCTCTTCAAACCCAATTTCTAACGCCTTTCGAACAGCATAATAAGTATCTGTATCATCCTTTTCCGCAGGAAGTTTTACAGTGTGTCCATCTAAATCCGGCGCCGGAGCACTATCATAGTCTCCCAAAAGCAGGTCTGCTTTTACTCCCAATGCACGGGCGGACTCATACCCAGCATCTGCCGCAATCACAAAATCTGCCGTGTCCCACCACTTATGAAGAGCGGCCGATACAGGTAAGGCAGCAAAAATCACACAGCGTTTCATCACAATTCCTCCTAAAAAAGCAGAGGCGAGTAATTCTCACCTCTGCCAATCCTCTTTTTGCTTAGCCTCCTGATAAAGCGCAACATAACTTTCGTAGCGAGTCCTATCCAGATTTCCTTCTTCCAATGCTTGTCGTACCGCACATCCCTTCCCAACGAGATGGGAACAACCGGTAAATTGGCATTGTCCAAAATACTCAGCAATATCTGGAAAGGCAAACTGAAGATTTTCTTTTGAAATTGCAGCCGCCTTTTCCATATCCAAACTTGCGAAACCGGGGGTATCCGCCACTAATCCGCCATTACATTCAAAAATTTGAACTTCACGCGTAGTGTGCCGTCCTCGACCTAACTTTTGGCTAATTTCCCCTGTTTCCAGGACCTGATCTGGAAGTAACGCGCTCAACAACGTAGATTTCCCTACTCCAGAATTGCCACAAAATACGCTCAGTCGATCCTGCAGCATGCCCCGAAGATTCTCCAAACCTTCACCAGTAGCCCCATTGACGCAAAACATTGGAATTCGAGAATGCTCATAACACTTTACAAGATAATCCGCACTCTCCAAATCCGTCTTCGTAATCAAAATGACTGGTTGAGCTCCCCGATCAACTGCAATTGCGGTCAACTTATCAATCACCAACGTACTGGGTACAGGCTGAACTGTGCTGACCACAATAAAAAGCTGGTCTACATTTGCGATCGGCGGACGCACAAAAACATTCTTACGCGGGAGCAAGTCCGAAATCACCCAAGTTTCTGCCTGGCGCTCGAGACATACGCGATCCCCTGCAACCGGCGTTATTTTTCTCTTACGAAAAATTCCTTTGGGTTTACACTCTATCACACCCTGCTCCGTGTGAACATAATAGAAGCCGCCAATTCCTTTGATAATGTAGTTTTCAAAATTCATTCGGGAGCCTTCCTTGTTTCAAGACAAACATAGCAGAACTGGTAACCATTTTCATCCGGTGGTGACCAGGAATGAACATGACCTGTCTCTGTTACATCCGGGACTTCCGGTTCACCAGAAGAAACATATAAAGTAACCGTCTCACCTGCATTTAACAAAATCCCAGGCTGTGGCGACTGGCTTAAGACCGTCCCCTTCGCAGAAGTACTATCACGCCGTACCACTTTTACCTTTAACTTTCTCTCCATCAACATTGTGGTTGCTTCTGAATAAGACTTGCCAACACAATTGGGTACGTTGCTCTCCTTCAAAGTTTCCTGCTGACTTACATAAAGAGACACTGTTGTTCCCGTTTGGACGGTCTCTCCAAAATCAGGATCGGTTCGAATTACAGTATCTTCTTCAAAGTCATCATTTTCTTCATACCGAATTAGAACATCAACACCCAATTCTTTTAATTTTTCTTTGGCGGTCTCCCATTTCCATCCAGAAACATCCGGAATTTCTACGTACTCCACGCCCTTACTTACACGCAGAGTAATCACAGAATTTTCTTTCACCTTTTTAGGTGGTTTCGGAGATTGGTCAAATATAATTCCTTCATCTACTTCTGAATTGTACTCTTCCTCAAATTGAAGCTTAAAAGTAGAGAAGTTAGGGTTATCCTCAACCTCTTCACGTGTCATTTGGGTAAAGTTTGGCAAATTCACGTCTTCTGCAGTCGTAAACAGCGGATTTCCCGAGAATAAAAACAGAGCAGCAATGAGCACCACGCTACACAAAGTAAATGCTAAAGTAAACCATCCCATGTAAAATGCAAAATGATGCTTTTTGCTTGGCTGGACTAAATCTTCATCGTCCTGCTGCTTTTGTGCCGAAAAGTCAGGTTGCTTTTGCTCAGCTTCTTGAATCTCTACTTTTTCAAGATTTTCTTGAGAATTCTTTTCTTCAACGATGGGTTCAATCAAAGATTCCTCTTTCGGCTCTTGTACAACCTCAGAGTTCTCTTGCGAGTGCTCTTCATCATTCAGTCGTTCTTCGGCATTAGACTCCTCTAAATCTTGCGTCTCTGCCAAAGGCTCCAAAGCGTCGGGCAAAATTTCTTGATTCAAAAATTCATCTTGCTGCTCAACCAACAGAGGAGATTCCTCCGTCACCAAATTTTCTTGTTGTACTTTTATTTCTGGCTCATCTTTCACTGTAACTTCAGCATTTTCGACGCGTCTTGGACGCGGACGCGGCTCATTTGCAGACTGCCGCGTCCTCGCCCTGTTTTTTCGAGTTTTTTTGCGATGAGCCGGATTGTTTTGTTTCTGCTCCCTGAAAGAATGTTCTCCTTTCGGGGTCTCCTGCAGATCAGTTTTCTCATGCTCCATATTGGACAATGTTAAACCTCCGCTTTTCCTGGTTACTTTTGAAAAGACTTATCCGCCCGTAACAATACTACTGGACTGTTCAGAAGAGGATGATGATGGAGGCGGAGCCGTTGAAGAAGACGGAATCGAAGAAGACGACGATGTTCCCGTATCTCCCGGAATCGCACTACCACTATATGGACCAGCCTGCACATCTCCACCATTGCTTGTGAAATCTATAGAGAGAGTCTGAACAGTTGCTCCATCCGGACCTGTAACGATAATAGTATGCACTCCAGTAGACGTAAAGGAAACCACCGCACTTCCTGCCGTTCCCCGTATAGAGGTAGCCGTTGCAACTTGTCCGTCATCCATTGTAAATGTCCATACTCCACCGTCATTCGTATCGGTGAAAGTAATCACTACATTTCTTGTATTAACGGGAAGTCCGGTCGAAACCGTGTAATGCACAGCCTTATTCTTTTTAAGTGTGCTACCAGCCTCCGGTGTTTGCGCAATAATGGTTCCTGCCGGAGCCTCATTTTCCACTTCATTGGCAGTTCCCAGCGTCAACCCAGCCGCCTGCAGCGTCTTTCTGGCCGTCTCCACATCCATATTCAAAATACTTGGCACAGTTGTTTCATTTTCTACGTGTGCACGGCTGATCACTAATTCTACGATTTGACCTGTTTCATACTGTGTATTTGCTACCGGATCGGTGCTCAACACAATATCTTCGGCAACATCGGTACTCTCTTGTGTTTTTACGCGTACACTAAAACCTGCATCTTTCAAGGCTTTCTGGGCTTCATCTCTGGTCATTCCCACCACATCTGGAACGGCCTGCATCTGTACCCCTTTGCTAACGCGCAAAGTTACAATCGAATTTTCTTTTACTTTTTTCGGAGCCTTAGGTGACTGGTCATATACAACGCCAGCCTCCTTCTCACTGTTATACTCCTCTTCCACTTCAAAACGGAACGGATACTCATCATTATTTATGATGTCATTTACATTCATATTCGTAAAGTTGGGCAAATCGACATCTTCATACTGGGTAAACAGTTGATTCGGTGCACTTTTAAAAATTACAATCACCAAAATAATTGCACCAATTGCAAATGCTGCCGCTACTCCAGCTAAAATGGGCAAAGCCATTTTCCAGTTTCCCTTTCCCGTAAGAGAACTGAAAAAGCCCGCTTTCTTTGCAGGTGTTTTTTTCCGCGCCTGAGGTCTGACTGGCTGCTTCACAGTTGTCTTACTCACCACCTTATCCACATACCGAGTGGGTTCTGGATCGTTCAAATACTGATACTCAAACTTTACACTTGGATTCCTTTTGAACTCTTCCAAATCAGCCAGCATGGCACGTGCAGAAGGATACCGATCTCTTGGATCTTTGGCCATTGCACGATTGGTGATTGCCTCTAATGCCTCTGGAACCGCAGCGTTCAATTCACGAAGCGGTGTCGGCGTATCCGAAATCTGTTTAATTGCAACCGAAACAGGGCTGTCGGAATCAAACGGAAGTTTTCCCGACAGCATCTCATACATCATAACTCCAACGGAATAAATATCCGCCTTGGCATCTGTTGTATCCCCACGTGCCTGCTCTGGACTAATGTAGTGAACAGAACCAATGGCCTTGTCCGTCATCGTTTGGCTCTCACTTCTGGAAAATCTTGCGATTCCAAAATCCATCACTTTAATAGAGCCGTTAGAAAGCAACATAATATTCTGTGGCTTTACATCACGATGAACGATACCCTTTTCGTGCGCATGATGTAACGCCAAAAGCACTTGCGTTACAAAGTGCAACGTCTCCTTATAGGTGAGCGGTTGCGCACGATACTCCATATATTCTTTTAATGTGATGCCGTCGATGTATTCCATAACGATATACTGCACATTTCCCGTCATGTTTACATCGTAAACCTTCACAATATTCGGATGATCCAAAACTGAAATCGCCTTGGATTCATTTTTAAAACGACGCACGAGGTCTGTATTCTCCAAGAACTCTTCTCGCAGCACCTTAATTGCCACTGTGCGCCCCGTTTGCAGATCATGGCCTTTATACACATTTGCCATTCCGCCAGAACCCAAAAGCTGTTCAATCATATAACGGCCATCTAGCCGCTGGTTGATTAGATTATCCATGTTGTTTCTCCGCAGCCTCCACTTCTACAAGCAATACCGTAATGTTGTCCAGTCCTCCTGCTTCCAATGCAGCATTCACCATACGGTCTGCAGCAGTAAAGAAATCGCCTTTTTCTAAAATAGCTTCCATTTGATCTATCGTGACAAAATTGCTTAACCCATCTGAACATAAAAGAAGAATGTCCCCCGGCCTTACCGGAATCGAGTTGCAATCTGTCAAAACCTCTGCTCCAACTCCCAAGGCTCTGGTAATCAGATTTTTTCTTGGATGGGTAGCAGCTTCTTGCTCCGTAATTGCACCTTTTTCTACCAGTTCCTGCACCATGGAATGATCGCGAGTGAGCTGACTTAAAGTATGTCCATGATAAAGATAGGCTCGAGAATCGCCTACATGGGCGTAATATGCCATTCCTTTTTGTACAATCGCACAAACCGCTGTTGTTCCCATTCCTCGCGTGGCTGGATTCTCCATAGCCTTCATATAAACCGCATCGTTTGCTTCTTCGACCGCAGCGCAAAGCAAATCGTAAGCAGTCTCTTCATTATGGACTCCTGCCGCCCCCTCTAAAAAGACCGACTCCATACGCGCAGTAGCAAGGTTACTTGCTAGTCTTCCGCCTCGTGCACCGCCCATTCCGTCACAAACAACGGCCCAGACCGTTTCATCCGGCAGACGCCCTGCTCGGTAACTGTCCTGATTTTCCGCTCGCTGGTTGCCTATATCCGTTTTCGCCACCAGCCTCATGTGGCCGTTCCTCCTTTTGCCTCGCGACGCAATTGACCGCACGCTGCACTAATATCCGTCCCAAGCCGCCTACGCACCGTCGCATTTACGCCTAAATTCAACAGAGTCTGCTGAAACCGTTTTACATTTGCCGCATCTGTAGCTGAATAAGGTGAACCATCCACTGGATTAATGGGAATCAAATTCACATGTGCTCCCATTCCGTGGATCAATCTTGCTAGCTCCTGTGCCGTAGAATCGCTGTCATTTACACCTCTTACCATGGCATACTCAAAACTAATGCGCCGTCCTGTTTGTTTTTGATAATCGCGACACGCCTGTATTAGCTGCTCCACTGGATACGCATCATTCACAGGCATCATCGAACTTCGCATCTCGTTTAATGGCGCATGCAAAGAAATAGACAGTGTCAATTGTAGATGGCGATCCGCCAACTTTTCAATCATCGGTACAAGGCCACAAGTCGATAGACTAATATTCCGCATTCCGACATTGATTCCTTCTGGTGAAGAAATGATGGAGAGGAAATCCATAACATTGTCGAAATTATCTAACGGCTCCCCAATTCCCATCAGAACAATATGCGATACGCGTTGTTGCATGTCCTCCATTGCAGCATAAATTTCGCCTGCAATTTCACCCGCAGTCAAATTTCTTATTCGACCGCCCTGTGTAGACGCACAAAAACGACACCCCATACGACATCCTACTTGAGAAGATACACAAACAGTATTGCCGTATGAATATTGCATCCATACCGTTTCTATACAATTCCCATCCGGAAGACGAAACAAATACTTCACTGTTCCATCTTTTGATTGCTGCCTGCGCTCAATTGACAGCGTTTCGATTCGGCAAATCTCCTCGAGCTGCGCTATAAAAGATTTGGGCTGATCCGTCATCTGGGAAAAATTTTTTACATTTCGCTGATGTAACCAGTGAAAGATCTGTTTCGCTCGAAAAGCCGGCTGCCCCTGCTTTTTTACAAAAGCAGTCAATTCCTCTAGCGTAAGAGAAGAAATCCCTATCTGATTCATTGTATCACAATCTCCATCAAGATTCTACCAAAAATCGTAAATTAACCAATCATCGCTTTCTTTCAAGTGACGCAATAAAAAAGCCGTCCTGCTCTTCCCCATATGGATAAAACGTCACCATACCGCTTTTTTCTTTCGCAAAGGACACATTTTTCACAAAAAAATCAGATTCTTTATCCAAAAACGCACGTACCACAGATTCGTTTTCATCCGGATTTAACGTACACGTAGAATATACCAGTCGACCACCCGGTTTTACATAGCGAGCAGAAACGGAAAGAATTTTTAGCTGCAATTGTTGCAACTCTGCCAATCCCTTTAAATCCTTGTGCCGAATATCTGGTTTCTTAGCCAATATTCCAAGGCCGGAACAAGGCACATCGCACAACACCGCATCTGCCTGGCACTGTTCTTCACGAAAAACAGAAGCGTCTGCGCACAAGACGGTTCCACATGTTACGCCACATCTCTGAAAAGCTCTCTCAATCAAAGAAATTCTGTTTGCCGCCGCATCACTGGCACACAAGATGCCCTCATTTTTCATGTACTGTGCCAACGTTACACTTTTGCCTCCAGGAGCCGCACACACATCCAACACTCGTTCACCTGGTTGCGGGCAAAGTGTAGCGCAAGCGATTTGAGAGGCCTCTCCTTGGACATGAAACTCTCCATTTTGAAAAGACGAATCCGCCGCAAGCTCTCCATGATAATCCACATATAAACATCCGGGTACTCTGCCTGTGTGAACAGCAAATCCTTTTTCTTGAAAATACTTTTCC
This sequence comes from uncultured Ruthenibacterium sp., assembly GCF_963558415.1. Taxonomy (NCBI): domain Bacteria; kingdom Bacillati; phylum Bacillota; class Clostridia; order Eubacteriales; family Oscillospiraceae; genus Ruthenibacterium; species uncultured Ruthenibacterium sp. Next base: position 8,553 of record NZ_CAUWGY010000049.1, read on the forward strand.
ACTTTCTCTTGCGTGGTCTTTAATGAATTCACACGAATACAAAGTCGTGGTTGTTTAAAGCTATCCTGCAAGATTCTCTCGTAGTTCGGTATTTTATTTAGAAAAAGAGATGCTATTTCCGGTGAAACACTATATAACACGCTTAACCTTTGTATCTCATCGCAAAACGTTATCTTATCTAAATCAAACTCTGCTGCTTTACGAAGTACCGCATTCACCATACCTGCCGCACTTGTCTTCCGCACAGCCTTTGTCAAGGTGACCGATTCATTGACCGCCGCACGGACCGGAACGGAATCCATCCATCTTGCTTGGTACAAACCCGTGCGTAAAATCGCACGAACCACAGGGTCCAATTTTTCCAGTGGACGATTCAAATACATTTGCAACAAATAATCAATTGTAAATTGCCGTTCTACCGTTCCATAAAAGACGGCGGAAAGGAATGCCTTGTCCCGAAAGGAAAAATCTTTATACTGCTCCAAAGCATTCTGCAAAACCAAATTGGAATATCCACCATGCTCCTGTCGCATCAACAAATGAACTACAGCATATCGCACCTTATCCATGCAGTCTCTCCCTCATTCCAAACAATCTCCTACATGGAATCTTCGTCCGGCAGCCCATGCATTTCCAGACATAGGTTTTCCACCTTCAGGTACAACCTCCAAAAGTTCAAGCGATCCGTTCTCACAGGCCACCAATAACGGATTAACACCGAGAATCTCCCCAGGTCGACCACTTTGAGAATGAAATTTCGCTCTCCGAACCTTAATTTTTTTTCCTTGATACATAAAATACGCAATTGGCCAAGGATTCAATCCGCGAATAAGATTGTGAAGTTTTCGGGCCGGTTGTGCAAATTGAAACAAGGCCATCTCCTTATTTAAAGGCGGGGCCAATGTTGCACACTTTTCGTCCTGTGGAATGGGGGTAAGCTCCCTTGATTCAATCTTACATATTGCTTTGCACAGTAAGGAGGCTCCTGTACTTGATACCGACTCAAACAATTCTCCACTTGTCATATTCTCGGGAATCCCGATTTTCTCGACCAAAAGGATATCTCCCGTGTCCAAACCTGCATCCAACTGCATAATGGTGACGCCAGTCTCTTCATCCCCATTAATCACTGCCCACTGAACCGGTGCTGCTCCACGATATTTGGGCAATAAGGACACATGCAGATTAATCGCACCCAATCTCGGAATGTCTAACACTTCCTGCGGTAAAATGCGTCCGTAGGCCACTACAACAATCAACTCCGGTCGCAACTCACGTATCTGCTCTACTGTCTCAGGAGTACGCAATGTCTTCGGTTGAAAAACAGGAATTCCATACTTTTGTGCTATTTGTTTCACAGGAGGAGCCGTTAAAATTTGCTTTCGTCCAACAGGCTTATCTTCACGCGTAAAAACGCCACAAATCTCGTACGTTTTGGGAAGCGTTTCTAGCATAGTCTGCAAGCTTTGGGCCGCAATATCAGGCGTCCCCATAAAAAGAATTCTCATCCTTATTCCTCTTCTTCGTCTTCCTCATCTTCGTAAAAATATTCCGCACGATCCAAAATTGTAACGCCATTCAAATGATCGTTTTCATGGCAAATACAACGGGCCAACATTCCTTCCGCTTCAATTTCAAACGGCTGACCATTTCGATCGAACGCCCGCGCCTTCACTTTTGCCGGACGGCGTACTGCACCATTTCGTCCCGGGAAAGAAAGACACCCCTCATACTGCAGGATCTCCCCTTCTGTAGACAAAATCTCCGGATTTACAAATTCAAGATATTTGGTTTCATAATCCTCTGGACGCTCTTCGTCTTCTGGTAAATCTCTCTCATCAATGCTAATGAATACTCGCCGCATAACCCCAACCTGAGGTCCCGCAAGACCATATCCATTCGCATCCGCCAAGGTTTCTCTCATATCATCCAGCAACTCAGCAAGACGAGCATCAAAATTCGTTACCGGTCGACATTTTTTCTTTAAAATAGGATCTCCATCCTGCACAATTGTTCTCAATGCCATTTTTTACCCTCCAATCAAATATCGGCATCTGAATAAAAATCAAGATAAATTGAGGCCAGCAAAGCCAGTCCCTTCTCATTATATTTATCCAAAGCCAAGTGCATTAACCTGCGAAAAGCACCGTCATTCCGACACTTCACCGTTAACTTATAACGATAATGATTATTTACCATGACAATATTCATTGGCGCAGGGCCAAGAATACGCAATGGAATTTTATTTGTGCGCTCTGCATTTTGCTGAATCAACTCTGCAAATCCGCGAGCTGCCTGCATCACCTTTGATTCCTCTTTCCCACTGAATCCAACCATACAAATTGTGCAAAAAGGAGGATAAAGGTTTAATTTTCGGAAAGCAATTTCTTGCTCATAAAACGAACGGTAATCCTGATGAGCCGCAAGGGCCAAAACCGGATGTTCCGGATCCACAGTTTGAATCAGTGCCCGTCCTGGCCGAGCTGCCCGTCCCCCACGTCCCACTACCTGAGTAACAAGACTAAACACGTTTTCAAATGCCCGATAACCTTGTGCAAACAGCATCTGATCGATTCCCAATACGCCAACCAACGTTACCTTTTCGAAATCCAATCCTTTGGCAACCATTTGCGTTCCAAGCATAATATCATACTTACCTTCTGCAAACTGTTGCAACATTTTTTCGTGGGCGTTTTTTCGGGAAGTCGAATCCAAATCCATACGCAGCACACGTGCCTTGGGAAAACGTTGTTCCAATTCCTCTTCCACACGCTGCGTTCCAAATCCTGTATACTTCATTTTCCCGCCACACTTTGGGCAAAGAGTTGGCACTGGAGAAACACTTTTTCCGCAATAGTGGCACAACAATTTACCGGACGCCTTATGGTAAACCATCGGTACACTACATGCATCACACTTGTACACTTCACCGCATGCAGTACACATACCAACGGTCTGATAACCTCGCCGATTCAGCAGTAAAATGCTCTGTTCACCGCAATCCAAATTTTTTTGAATCTCTTGTGCCAAACGATTGCTAACAACTCCCGCATTTCCTTGCGCTAATTCCTCTCGCATATCTACCATCGTCACTTCTGGTAGCGGCATCCGATTGTAGCGTTCAGTTAGCTCCACAAGATGATATCTGCCAGTACGCGCAGCATAATAACTTTCTAAGGAAGGCGTCGCACTTGCAAAAAGCAAAAGTGCGTTATGTGTAACAGCGCGTCTTTTGGCAATATCGTGAGCTAAAAAACGTGGAGCATTCTCCGAATGATAGGTGTGTTCCTGTTCCTCATCGATGATGATAATCCCTATCCGTGACAAAGGAGCAAAAACCGCGCTGCGGGTACCGACTACGATATCGGCTTTTCCCAATTGAATCTCTCTCCACTGAAGCAGTCGTTCTGTATTGGAAAGTGCAGAATGTTGAACTGCCACGCGATCCCCAAAAACCGCCTTAAGACGATAAATCATCTGTGGAGTCAAAGAAATCTCCGGCACAAGAACCAACGCCTGCTTTCCCAGCGCAATGGTCTTTTCTATCAATTTCAAAAAAACCAATGTTTTTCCACTGGATGTAACTCCGTGCAGCAAAGCAGCCTGTGGTTTTCCACTTTCCAAAAGCACTGCCAACTCCAAAAACGCTTTCTGCTGAGCCGGACTTAAAACAGGCACAGCACTTGCTCCGCCATAGTTCTCATAAAGAGTTAAATTTCGATCTCGCAGCGAAACAGATAAAGTTCCCTGTTCACACATTCTATCCAACACATTTTGGCTAACGCCTAAATTTTCAAGTTCCGTTTGAGTTTTCTCTCCGTCACTCAAGCTATCCCATGCAAGCTTTTGCTTTTGCGTCCATTTACTCGGTTCTTGTCTACGGGCATAAACCTTTTCTGTATGGCGAACAATTTGTTTCTGAAGGCGCGGTACTCCATTCACATAAACCGGTTTATATTGCGCGCCGTATGGGATAATCGCTTTTACCGCATCATAATAGGTGCAAAAGGTTTTGTCTCTTAATTCATGAACCAATTCCAATAACTCATCGGAAAGGCGAGCTTCCTCAGGAGCAACATCATAAATCTCTTTCAGCCGTTTTTCTATTGTTTCGCTCTCTTGTAAATCGAGCACCACACCTGTCCTCATTTTGGCAGTTCCTCTTCCGAACGGAACTAAAACCATACTGCCAACCTGGACACCTTGCCTTAAGCAATCTGGAACAAGATAAGTATAAAGTTTATCAAAATGAATCGTGGCTCCTGCTACCGCCACTTGTGCTGTAATTGCCAAATGCCACGCTCCTTTGTCATTCACTCTTCCAAACGTTTTTGTAAAATAGAATAAATTTCTTCTGCACAGCGATCTGCGTCATCATTGACAACGGAAAAATCGTAAAGCTCCTTTTTCTCGATTTCTTCCTTGGCACGAAGCAATCTTTTCTGAATCGCCTCTTCTGATTCGGTTCCTCTGCCGTGCAAACGTCGACTCAATTCTTCCAAACTAGGTGGCATAATAAAAATCAACGTGCAGTCCGGATACATCTTTTTAATATTGGCAGCGCCAATCACTTCAATCACCAGTACTACTGTGGTACCAACCTCTAATCTTCGATCCACCTCAGATTTTGGTGTTCCATAGTATCTATCACAATAATGGACATATTCAAGCATTTCTCCACGTTGGATTTTCTCCTCAAACGCATCCACTGATAAGAAGTAATAATCGACGCCATCTTTTTCCCCCTCTCGAGGAAGCCGAGTTGTAGCAGAAACTGAAATTTCAATCTCCGGATATTTTTCCATCATCCGGCGAACCACTGTATCTTTTCCAGCACCAGACGGGCCAGATACCACCAAGAGATGCCTCTGTTTATTCATCTACCAATTCCTCCTCATCCTCAGAGGTATCTGTAAATCGATTCGCCACCGTTTCAGGCTGAATCGCCGAAAGTACAACATGATCCGAATCCGTAATAATTACAGCACGTGTTCTGCGTCCGTAAGTCGCATCGATCAAGGTTCCCTTGTCACGTGCTTCCTGCACAATTCGTTTAATGGGAGCCGACTCCGGACTGACAATCGCAACCAAACGATTCGCACTGACCATATTTCCAAATCCTATATTAATCAGCTTCATAGCATCCTCCACCGTCGTTTTTCTCGTCTTACTCAATATTTTGAATTTGTTCGCGAATTTTTTCAATTTCCCCTTTCATCTCTACCACCATGCGGGTAATCTCTAATTCGCTACATTTAGAACCTATGGTGTTGGTTTCACGATTCAGCTCTTGCGTAAGAAAATCCAATTTCTTTCCGATTGGAGAATCCATATTCAAAAAGTTTCGGTACTGAGCAATATGACTTTGCAGACGAACCGTCTCTTCATCTACAGCCGTCTTATCCGCAAAAATGGCAGCTTCCGTTAACAAGCGTGCTTCATCAATATTGCGGTCCTCCAACAATGCCTGAAGTTTTGCATATAATTTTTCAGTATACCGGGAAACGCGCCCTTCACTTGTCTGAACAATCTTTTCCACTGTCTGTTCCAAGAAATCCAGCCTTGACAGAACGTCCAAACGCAATTTGTTTCCCTCTACGCTTCGCATCTCCACAAAACTGGACAATGCTTGCTCCGCAACATGCTGAACATCCAGCCAAATCTGTTCTTCATCCTGCTTTGCCTTTTGGGTCGTAAAAATCTCTGGAATACGCATCAAAGAAGATGCTTTTAAATCATTTGGCACCGCCAATTCTTTGCATAGTGAATCTACTGCATTCACATACTGGCGTGCTAGCTCCACATTTGGTACGATTTCAGTATCTACGGTTTCCAAATTCTGCACTGTCAAACCGAGCTCAACTTTTCCGCGTGATATCCGGGCAGAAAGAAGCTTTTTCAGCCGATCGTCCAAAAAGGTATAGCTACGTGGCATCCGTGAAGAATACTCAAAGAAACGTGAATTTACACTTTTAATTTCTACTGTAATATCACGCCCATGAATTACCTCTTCTGCACGACCATATCCAGTCATACTTAAAATCATACTCGTTTCCTCTTTCACCAAATAATAGTTGGGTTTATTGTACACTTTTTCCCAATGTTTTGCAAGAAAAAGGGAGTGTCTCACACTCCCGTATAGCAACTAATTTCCACACAATCTACGTTACGTAATTTAAAAAAGACGCTATTTCATTTTTGTATAAGGGGAATCTGCTTTTAGGACATAATTTTCCTGCCGCCCAAAGCGTTAATAACTCATCCCAGTCAACTAAAATCGCCTGAATAGTTTCCTTCTCATCAAGCACAATTTGTGAAAGCACAAAATCCAGTCGCACAATATACGTATCAACAAAACGATCCTTTAAACGCACCGTATGCATCAAGGACAATTGTTCTGGTGACACCCTAAGGCCGGTCTCTTCCCTTAGCTCACGAATAGCGCCGCATAGGCTATTCTCTCCTGCTTGAATTGCTCCGCCCGTGCACTCCCACATCAAACCGTTAGGCTTGGAAGGATGCCGCTGTGTCAATAATACTTGATTTTCCAAATTAATGGTCCATACATCCCCCACCAAATGATAATCCCCCGGTGCAAGAGGATGCCCACGCTGGTGTGTCCGGCCGGTAAGCGTACGGTTTTCATCATAAATATCCCAAAGTTCAGCCATATTCGTTTCCTCCGATACACAAAAGAAGGCTCCGTGCAGACGCACAGAACCTCCTTGGTTTCATATCTTCTTTTTTAAAGGATCGAATTTCATATTCCCCACCTCAAAACAAAGTATGCTTTTCGAATGAGTACCTTCAACTAAACCTTTTCTATATTTTACTATTCTGTATGGTATTTGTAAATATTTAGGGTAACGATTCCGGGTCGAAATCAGTTTCTTCATCGGTCATGAATTCTCGACTGGTTACTCTTTTTTGCATCCGTTCCTTTTCAATCATATCCGAAAACAGCTCTTTCACCTTTGCAGCATCTTTAATCCAAACAATATCAAACTCCGGAGTTGATTTGTCGGCCGAGCAGCAATGAATGGTCCCCAATCCAAAGACTCTCTCAATGAAAGAACGCTTTAAAGTCACATCCATAATTCGGTAAAGCCGAATTTCTTCTTCTTTGGTATTAAAAATTCCGGACTGAATCAACAGTTTTTCCGGAGTTAAACAATACTTCGTAAAAGTCCAAGGCAAACCAAAAGCAGTCCGTTTACGATCGCTCCATATAAACGTCCGCGTTTCTTTCATCTCCTCAGCCCCTTTTTTCTTTTATTGTAACAGCCATTTACAAAGAAAGCAATTAACAAACTATAAACACACAATAAAAAAATCCTGCACAGAAATAAAATCTGTACAGGATCTTTTCATTTACGATTGACTTAAACCGGATGAGATTTTCCAGCGAAATCTACGTGATCGCCGTCAACACCCATCAATTTATTATTGCGCTTCTCAAAGAATTTCGGCGCTACCTGCGGGAACATTGCATAAGTCAGAACATCTTCTTCTTGCTGTACCCACTTCGCTGCTTCTGCCTTCAATTTATCCATTTCCGGCTCCAGCGTATCTGCGAAACGGCAGGTAATGGGTTTTTCATCGCCCAAAATTTTCTTTGTAAACTCAGCACTGATGGGAGCAGGAGTCTTACCATAATCACCATGGACCAAGCCCTTGAACTCCTTCGTTACCATCTTATAGCGCTCGCCCAAAATGACATTGAATACAGCCTGCGTACCAACAATTTGGCTAGTAGGTGTAACCAGAGGAGGATAACCGGAATCCTCACGAACGCGGGGCACTTCAGCCAAAACCTCTTCCAGCTTGTCTTCTTTGCCAGCATCTTTCAA
>NZ_CAUWGY010000050.1:0-16116 GCF_963558415.1 uncultured Ruthenibacterium sp.
TTACGAGCCGCTAAAACGAAAAAGGATCGCGTGTAAAACGAAAAGGAGCCATTCTGCTGAACGGCTCCTTTATTTTTAAAGAAAAATAGTGATGATCACAGAAATCAGACCGCACACGCCAATGGCAATACTGCTCATAGCACCTTGCAACTCGCCCATTTCACGGGCCTTGATGGTGCCCAATGCGTGGCTGCATGCGCCGGTGGCTAGGCCTTGGGCTACAGGATCCTGAATGCGGAACCATTTTGCAAACAATGGTGCACACAGAGAACCGGTTAAACCGGCAATCATAACACAGGCCGCTGCAATGGCCGCCAGTCCACCGTGGCTTTCCGCAATGCTCAGAGCAATGGGGGTTGTGCAGCTTTTGGGAAGCATGGCCGCCGTTAGTGCCTGATCCAACCCGAACAAGTGGCATAAGGCCAGCACACTGAAAATGCTGGTCAGACTTCCGGCCGTACATCCTAATAGTACCGGCCAGAAATAGCGCTTCAAAACGGAATATTGATTGTAAATGCCCAGTGCCAGCACCGCGGTGACAGGCCCCAGCATCATATTTAGAATGTCGCCACCCTTTGCGAAATTCTCGTAAGGAATATCAAACAAACACAACACCGCAACGCAAAGGGCAAAAGAAATTAAAAGCGGATTGGCCAAAGGAGAGTGCGTTTTTTCTTGTATCCACCGTCCCAGCAGAAAACTTGCAATGCATAAAACGATTCCAAACAGGGGCGAAGAAGTTATGGCAGACATCATTTCCGAATCCCCCCTCTTTTTTGTAGAAAGCGCATCGTTAATTGCACTACATGTCCTGTAACAAAAAATACAACAGGAGTTGTTAAGATGCAGATTAATAAAATTGGAATTAGATTTTCAAATAGTGCATCTTTATATTTTAAAAGACTGACACAGGCGGGTACAAAAAACAAGGCCATGTTCCCTAACAAGAATTCAGTTTTTTCTTTGAGGTGATGGGGATGAAGAATTCTCGTGGCCAGAAGAAGAAACAAAAGAACCATGCTCAATACACTGGCGGGAAAGGGAAAAGGAAGTATCGCCGAAATTCCTTCGGCAATTAAACAAATAGCGAATACCACACAGATTTGCTCGATGACTTTCAAAATGAACACCCCTTTTTTACAGACGTTTTTTATTATAACACATCCAAGTAACTTTAGAAGTGCCATCTTTTCTATTTTACGCAAAAAAGTGCTCCGATTTTATCGGAGCACTTTTTATCACATAGGAACATTAACGCATCAAAGCGGAAACAATCGCATCTCCCATAGCGCGACAACCGATCAAAGTACAGCCCTCGGCCATATTGTCTGCTGTGCGCAGCCCCTGATCCAATACGCTGGCCACGGCTGCCTCCACAGCGTCAGCCTCTTTTGACAAATCAAAAGAATAGCGTAGCATCATAGCGGCAGACAAAATGGTACCAATGGGATTGGCTTTGTCTTGTCCGGCAATGTCAGGCGCGGATCCGTGAATCGGTTCGTACAAACCCCGAGTTCCATCGCCAAGACTGGCGGACGGAATCATGCCAATGCTGCCGGTGATCATACTGGCTTCATCCGTCAAAATGTCACCAAACATATTTTCTGTTACCATCACATCAAATTGCGCGGGATTCTTTACAATCTGCATAGCCGCATTGTCTACCAGCATGTTGGAAAATTCTACATCCGGGTGTTCCGAAGCTACTCGAGTGGCTACTTTGCGCCACAAACGACTGGTGTCAAGAACATTGGCTTTGTCTACACTTGTGACCCGGTTGCGGCGTTTTTTTGCGATGTCCATGGCCACATTTACAATGCGTTCAATCTCATGCTCAGCGTAAGGCATCACATCAGTGGCCACCAATTCGCCGTTTACTTCTTCGGTTTTATGTTCCCCAAAGTATACGCCGCCAATTAATTCTCGTACTACAACAAAGTCAATACCGTTTTCTACAATTTCTCGCCGAAGCGGACTGGCATCGGCCAACTGGGGAAACAGACGAGCGGGGCGTAGATTGGCGTATAACCCCATTGCCTTACGAATGCCCAACAATCCTTTTTCCGGACGAATGTTCCCGGGAAGACCATCCCATTTAGGACCGCCGACAGCGCCTAACAATACGCTGTCGGAGTCTAAACACGCGTCAATGGTCTCTTGGGTCAAGGGCACACCATGTCGATCGATGGAAACACCACCGATGTCCATGCACTGATAGGCAAAGTGATGATTGTATTTTTCTGCTATGGCCTCCAGCACTTTTAACGCTTCATTAACGATTTCTGGCCCGATGCCGTCACCTTTCAAAACTGTAATGCGTTTACGCATAACACAGACCTCCGTTTATTTCAAAGAATTCAAGAGACCACCCTTGTTGACAATATTCTGGATAAAAGGGGGAAGAGGCTGGGCCTGATAAGTCTTGCCAGTGGTAAGATTGCTGATTAGCCCTGTGTCAAAATCGACTTGTACTTCATCTCCGTCGCGAATGCCATCGCTGGCGGCTTCGCACTCAAAAATTGGAAGTCCAATGTTGATAGCGTTTCGATAGAAAATACGTGCGTAGGTTTTGGCGATAACACAGGAAATACCACTCTCTTTAATGGCAATAGGAGCATGCTCACGGGAAGAGCCACATCCAAAGTTCCAACCAGCAACGATGATGTCGCCTTTTTTCATTTTTTTGTGAAAATCCGGGTCGATATCCTCCATGCAGTGAGTAGCAAGCTCGGCGTGGTTGGCAGTGTTCAGATAACGGGCCGGAATAATGACATCCGTGTCCACATTGTCCGGGTATTTATGAACGGTTCCTTTTACCATTACATTACCTCCTCAGGATTGGCAATTTTTCCTGCCAGTGCGCTAGCGGCAGCCACGGCCGGGCTGGCGAGATATACTTCGCTGGTGGGATGTCCCATGCGGCCTACAAAGTTGCGATTGGTAGTGGCAACACAGCGTTCTTGCTCTGCCAAAATTCCCATGTAACCACCCAGACAAGGTCCGCAGGTAGGAGTGGAAACTACGCATCCTGCATCAATAAACGTGTCGATATATCCAAGGCGGATGCAGTCTTTGTACACCTGCTGTGTAGCGGGAATGATGATGGCGCGAACATTTTTTGCAACTTTGTGACCCTTGAAAATGGCCGCGGCAGCAGCCATATCGGACAAACGGCCATTGGTACAACTTCCAATCACTACTTGGTCAATCGCTACGTCCATCCGAGCCGCCTCATCGATGGTTTTGGTGTTTTCCGGCAAATGGGGAAAGGCAACTGTGGGCCGAATGGACGACAAGTCAATCTCAATGACCTTTTCGTAGTCGGCGTCCGGATCCGGCGCATATATCACACCAGGGTGTTGCTCGCGCCCCTTCAAATAGGAGAGTGTGACGTCGTCCACTTCAAAAATACCGTTTTTCGCACCGGCTTCAATGGCCATATTGGCCATACATAAACGGTCATCCATCGTTAGACAGGCAAGGCCGGGACCGCCAAATTCCATGCTTTTGTACAGTGCACCGTCTACGCCGATTTGGCCGATGATATGAAGAATCACATCCTTGCCGCTGGTATGCCCCTGCAAAGCGCCTGTCAGATGAAACCGAATTGCGGAGGGAACCTTAAACCAGCACTGACCGGTCGCCATGCCGGCAGCCATATCCGTAGATCCCACACCGGTAGAGAATGCACCCAGTGCACCGTAAGTGCAGGTGTGGCTGTCCGCGCCAATTACGCAATCGCCAGCCGTTACCAGTCCTTTTTCAGGCAAAAGCGCATGTTCAATGCCCATGTTTCCTACATCATAAAAGTTGAGAATATCGTATTTGTTTGCAAAATTGCGGCTTTGCTTGGTTTGCTGTGCAGCCTTAATGTCTTTGTTAGGGGCAAAATGGTCCATTACAAGACTAATTTTCGTTTTATCAAATACCGAAGAAAAACCGGCTTTTTCAAATTCATTGATGGCGACTGGGCTGGTAATGTCGTTGCCTAGAACCATATCCAGCTTGGCCATGATGAGCTGGCCGGGTTCCACCCGTTCCAAGCCCGCGTGGGCAGCCAGAATTTTCTGTGTCATTGTCATACCCATGGGTTCTTATGCCTCCTTATGGTTGTTAATGGCGCTGGCCAGTGCCTTGACGCTGGCCATGATAATGTCGGTGTGCTGTCCGGCACCCCAGCTTATGGAACCATCCTGCCACTCTAGACCTACATATGCTACTGCATGGCTTGTGGAGCCGGTCTCAAGCGCGTGTTCTTTATAAGTCAGGACAGAAAAACTGCGGTCCGAACCCTGGCGAATGGCATTGGATACTGCATCCAGACGACCATTGCCACGGCCGGTATATTCCATGGAAATGTCGCCTTCTCTTACGCTGACCATGGCGTATACACCTTCTTTTTGGATGTAGTGTACATCCGTAATGGCGAAAGGTGCTTCTTTATTGAGAAATTCGTTTTCGAAAATGCCGTAGATGTCTTTGGGCGACAGTTCTTTGTGGAGATGGTCGGAGACGTTCTTAACAGCATAGCCAAGGCATTCGCGCATTTTGGGCGGCAGATCATATCCGTAATTCTGCTCCAGAATGTAACCAATCCCGCCTTTGCCGGACTGACTGTTGATTCGAATTACGTCGGTTTCGTATTCACGGCCCACATCGTGAGGATCAATGGGAAGATAAGGCACGGTCCACTCGTAAAGACCTTTTTCCTCTCGCCATTTCATGCCTTTGGCAATGGCATCCTGGTGACTGCCCGAGAAGGCAGCAAACACCAGTGCTCCCGCATAAGGCGTGCGGTCGTACACATGCATATGAGTGACTTTTTCATATTCGTTTACAATAGAGGGCATGTCGGAAAAATCCAGCTCGGGATCCACCCCGTGACTGTACATATTCATAGCCACAGTGATGATATCCACGTTGCCCGTGCGTTCGCCATTCCCAAACAGAGTTCCCTCTACTCGGTCTGCACCGGCCAAAAGCCCCATCTCAGTGTCGGCCACGCCACATCCGCGGTCATTGTGCGGGTGAAGCGACAAAACGACATTTTCTCTATATTTCAGATTGTCGCTCATGTATTCGATCTGATTGGCGTAAATGTGGCTCATGCTCATGGCCACCGTTACGGGCAGATTGATGATGACCGGCTTTTCTTTGGTGGGCTGCAGAATATCCAAAACCTCGTTGCAAACTTCCAGTGCGTACTCGGGTTCGGTGCCAGTAAAACTTTCTGGACTGTATTCAAATCGGAAATTACCCTCATACTCGGCGGCGAGTTTTTTTACCAGTTTGGCGCCATCGGTAGCGATTTTTTTGATTTCTTCTTTGGACTTTTTGAAAACCTGCTCGCGCTGTGCCACGCTGGTAGAATTGTAAAAGTGTACGATGGCACTAGGAGCGCCTTTTAATGCGTCAAACGTTTTGCGGATGATGTGGTCGCGGCATTGGGTCAGTACCTGCACGGTTACATCATCGGGAATTAGATGCTGCTCGATCAATGCGCGCAGGAATTCATATTCAGTTTCGCTTGCCGCGGGGAATCCGACCTCAATTTCCTTAAAGCCCAGTTTTACGAGAAACTGAAAAAAGTCCAATTTTTCCGCAAGGGTCATGGGGACGATAAGACTCTGATTTCCGTCACGGAGATCTACGCTGCACCAAATCGGCGCCTTTTCAATGTGGTCCTTTTTGGCCCAGCGCATTTCGCAATAGGGCGGGGGATAATATCCCGGATGATATTTTTTTACGTGTTCCATCATGATACATACACTCCTTTGCTGGATGGGCCGAGAGGCGATAAAAAAACCGCCTCTCAGCCGACGATTCGGCTAAGAGACGGAGATAAAACATCTTCGCGGTACCACTCTTATTGCTGCCATAAGCAGCCACCTTAGTGCCATCAGCCGATAGCGGCGAACAGCCTGACTTGATAACGGCGCCAAACCCGGTGCAGCCTACTAAGAAGACTCTTTTCAGTGCACTGCTCAGGGGCCAGTGGCAACACTTCCGGTACTGTCTTGCACCTCCCGACAGCTCTCTAAAACACGGTGTTGTGTGCGGATTCCCCGTCATTGCATTTGAAATATTGTTTATATCATAAACAATTGAGCGTTTTTTGTCAAGCGTTTTTATGCTGTACTTGAAATTTTTGTCTATGCACTTTATAATAAAGAAGCGCTTCCGAAAGCCGTGAAAAGTGATGGGTGGCGTTTTGAATGTCCCTGTAGCTCAGTTGGATAGAGCGACCGCCTCCTAAGCGGTAGGCCGGAGGTTCAAATCCCCTCAGGGACGCCATGAAAGCCGAAAGCTTCCCCTCTAGAAGCTTTCGGTTTTTTGTTTGTATGGATACTTTATGTTTACGTATGCGGAGGTCTCTTTTATGGAAACCAGACTGGAACAGCGAAAATACGAATTGCTGCGTCAGGTGTTTGGATATGATGGGTTTCGCCCGGGACAGGAAGAGGTGGTGGACAATCTTATCCAAGGAAAGGATGTTCTTGCGGTCATGCCCACGGGTGCTGGAAAATCCATCTGTTATCAGTTGCCCGCATTGATGCGTCAAGGCGTTGCCGTTGTTGTTTCACCGCTGATTTCACTGATGAAAGATCAAGTGCAGGCTTTGCTTCAAATGGGAGTCCGAGCCGCGTATATCAACAGTTCTTTGACGGAGTCTCAATGCCGCAAGGCAATTGCCAATGCCGCTCAAGGAATGTATAAAATTGTATATGTAGCGCCTGAACGCCTTTTAACTCCGGGATTTTTGTGGTTCGCTCAACAGGTCCAGATTTCCCTTTTATGTGTAGACGAGGCTCATTGTGTATCCCAATGGGGACAGGATTTTAGGCCAAGTTATTTGGAAATACCTGAATTTTTACAGCGTCAACCGGGACGTATTCCCGTGGGCGCGTTCACTGCGACAGCGACGGAACGGGTTCGAAACGATATTCGCGAAATACTGCGAATGCGCCAGCCAATGGAACAAATCACAGGATTTGACCGCCCGAATCTCTATTTTGAAGTGCAGGTGGTAGCGGAGAGAGAAAAGTACGAAATTGTTCGAACATATCTTTCAAGCCATCCGGATTCCAGCGGAATTGTTTATTGTGCGACACGCAAAAAGGTGGATGCGTTGTATGAACGTTTGAAAGCAGATGGCTTTGCTGTGGCTCACTATCATGCGGGATTGGATGCACAGGAAAGACAATGTGGTCAGGATGATTTTTTGTTTGACCGTGTGCGTGTAATGGTGGCAACCAACGCTTTTGGAATGGGAATTGATAAATCCAATGTGAGTTTTGTTTTGCACTACAATATGCCAATGGATTTGGAAAGCTATTACCAAGAGGCTGGTCGAGCCGGCCGGGATGGGCAGCCTGCCGATTGTATTTTGCTTTATTCACCTGGAGACGTGCGCATGGCCAATTTTCTCATTGATAATGGGGCGGGTGCAGTTTCGGATGACGAGAGCTTGAAAGAAAGGCAAAGAGCACGTCTTCGGCAGATGACATTTTACTGCTACAGCCGATATTGTTTGCGTGGAGAAATTTTGCGCTATTTTGGGCAACGTCTTTCAGGTTCCTGCGGGAATTGTTCGGTTTGTTGCCCGCAGGAACAAAAGGCATCTCCAATCAAGATGTTGGCAAAGCGGGAAGAGGGAAAACGGCTGGAAGAGGAACTTGCGTTGGATACCGCTGTGCTCAAACGGCTTAAGGAGGCGCGTTTGACGCTAGCGCGTCGTCAGGGCGTACCGGCGTTTGTTGTGTTTACGGATGCGACTTTGCGGGAAATATGCGTTCGAATGCCAAGAACCGAGGAGGAACTAATGCGCGTGCCGGGTATTGGAACACGTAAGTGCCAGCAATATGGACAGGAAGTTCTTAAGGTTCTGCTTGAACAAACACAGTAAATAAAAAGGACGCAAGGCTTTTTGGGCCAGGCGTCCTTTTGGTTTCTTTGAGTGCGGTTTAATTTTGGGCCAAAGGTGCAGTGGATTGCCTTACAATCAATTGAGGCGGCTCGAGAATCTTAGCGCACGCATTGCCGTTCATTAGATTTTCAAGACACAAAAAAGCTCTTGTGCCTACGTTGTCCACGTCAATATGGACGGTAGTAAGTTCCGGAGTGATATAGCGAGACAAGCGGATATCATCAAAACCACAAACGCTGATATCCTCTGGAACGCGAAGTCCCATCTGTTGGAGTTGACGAATGGCGCCAATTGCCATCAAATCACTGGCACAACACAGAGCGGTGATGTTTTTAGTGATAAGTTGTTTGGCACAGTGTGCGCCGGAATCCTCCGAAAAATCTCCGTGGAGAGTGAGATCGGGATTGTATTGCACTCCGCCAAGCGTGATAGCGCTGATATAACCGCTCAAACGTTCTGCACTGGTCATACTGCCGCGTTCGCCATTGATAAATCCAATGCGACGATGCCCTAATGAGAGAAGGTGGCTGACGACCAATCCCATACCGCGGACGTTGTCAGCAGAGATACAGCTTATATTGGGATTATCAATATAGTTGTCAATAATTACGCACGGATATTCCACTTTTTCCAGTTGCTTATAACAACGGTCCTGGGTGTTAAGACCAAGCAGCAGACTGCCCTCAAAACAGTACTGTTTCATAATTTGGTTGTAGGTCATAGCACTGTCATCGTCCAAGCTCCGAATTACAACTTCGTATCCCTGTTCGGAAGCAGCGCGTTTAAAAGCCAGAACGATTTCATAAAGGTAATAGGTGACATGTGGATATTCCATGTGCTCTAAGAAAACGCAGACACGCTTGTGGCTAAATGCCCGTGGTTTTCCGACATAGCCCATCTGTGCTGCCGTCTTTAAAATTTCTGCTCGCGTATTTTCGTTGATGTCTTTTCCACCGTTGAAGGCTTTATAAACAGTGCTGACGCTTAATCCCATTGCTTGGGCGATATCCGGAATTCTGACCATCTCATTCTCCTTGCCGATTAATACCTTTTGTTTCTTTGATTCAAAATAGATTCAAGCGCCTTTGGAAGATACGACGTATCCGGAAGCAATAAATCACATTCCGGAGACAGTACTTGTCCGCCAATTCCGATGCAGTACAAACCGGCAGCTTTGACCGAACGAACACCTGACAATGCATCTTCTACACCGATGCATTGGTTTGCAGGATATCCAAAGTGATGCACGGCATCCAAATAGATATCCGGTGCCGGTTTTCCGTGAGAAATTGAGCCGGGGTCCACACGGTAATCAAAGGAAAGATTCAATTTTTCCGTCACGTAAGGAGCATTAAAGCTGGAAGAGGCAAGCGCAGTTTTGATACCTGCACTATGCAGAAGCGAGAAAGTTTGCTCAATACCCGGCAGCAGATCCTCACACTTTAATTCTGAATGCAGAAGTTCAACGTAGTATCTGTTTTTTCGGTCCGCGAGAGCCTTAAAATCAGATTCGGGAACATTTAACCCGTACTGGTCTACAATAAGGCGCAAACACTCATACCGACCGATTCCCTTGGTCATATCATCCACTTCCCGGGTATGGGTGACACCCCATTGTTCTGCCAGAAGTTTTTTCCATGCCCGATAGTGAAATTCAGATGTATTTACAAGTACTCCATCTAAATCAAATACTACCAAAAATAAATTTTCCATTCAAGGGCCACCTTTCAGTTCGATAATTTTATCATACCTGATACAAAGAAAAAGTCAATAATTTATCGAAAGATTATCGTTAACAATTTAAGATCGTGATGATGGCTCTGGTAAGGTTTATGCGATTTATTTTCAAAATGAAAATCTGTTAAAAACAATCGCTGCTTATATATAAAGAGGTGACAGTCAAATCTATGCGAATGTGGTTATGTTTCTATAAGCGACTTGTTGCAGCCTTTCGTATCTTTTGCAAAAATGTAAAGCACAAGTGGAAGTTTGCGAACGCTTCCCCCTTGACTTTTTGATGAGGTGGCGATATGCTTAATTTAGATTAGCGATTTTTTATCGATATTTTCCGAATCCCTTTGAAAGCTATTTATTCACAAAGAAGAGAGAGGTTTTACATGAAAATTGTTGTTACAGGAGCCAATGGAAATATCGGAGCACATATTGTACGAGAACTGTTGGACCGAGGCCATGAGGTGATTGCCTATGGAAGACAAGCGGAATCGATTCATGGACCCGAGGTGCAGTATATCCAGGGCGATCGAAGAAATGCGGATGAATATATTCGTGTTATGCAAGCGTTAAAACCCGATGCGGCGTTTGAAATGACGTGTTTTACACCTGAGCAGGCACAAGCGAGCATTCAGGCGTTTCGCGGGGTAACACATTTTATTACAGCTTCTACGGTGTGTACTTATGGCAAGCGATTTGTGCGCATGCCCATTCGTGAGGAGGATGAGTTTACTCCTTGGACGGACTATGGCATTCAAAAACATCAGGCGGATTTGGTGTTTCAAAAGGCCTTCCGTGAAGAACAATTTCCGGTTACGATGATGAAGCCGTGCACGTCTTACAGTGAGATGAGCGGAGCTTTGCGCAGCTTTGCAACTGAGCATACATGGATTGACCGCGTAAAAAGAGGAAAACCCATCCTGATTTGCGGAGATGGAGATATTCTGCATCAGTATATGCATACAAAGGATACGGCCCGCGCTTTTGTGAGCGTTTTAGGAAAGAAACACTGTCTGGGTCAGGTTTACAATGTGGTTCAAACCGGGTACACCACTTGGGCGGAGTACCATCGCACCGCGATGAAAGTTTTGGGCAGGGAAGTAGAAATGGTTGGACTTCCGCTTCGCCAGATGATGGAGCTGGATCCAAAGCGGTTTATTCTGGCATATGAAATTTTTGGTCAGCACACATATGTATCCAACGAAAAATTATTGCGCGATGCGCCCGAATGGAAACCGGAGATTTCCCTAGAGGAAGGACTTCGCATGACCTTCGAAGGCATGGAGCGCAGAGGGACGATTCCCGATAGTACAAAAGTCACTTGGGAAGATGAAATCATCGAATATATTCAGCGTTTTCGCAAAGGTTTTTCCAATCTGCCGAAAATGGAATGATTAAATTTTTACAAAAGGGGACCGGTCGAGCCGACCGGCCCCCTTTTGTGCCTAAAAAATGAAAAAACCGCCGTTCTTATAAAAGAAACGGCGGCGGGAGAAAAAAGGTAGTAATCGTTTTTATTGCGCTTTCCAATTTCGAAATTCTTCCAAAATTTTCAAACTGCTGCTGGTCCCAATCCGTTCGGCTCCTGCCTGGATCATTGCGCGGCAGGTTTCCCAACTGCGAATTCCGCCTGCGGCTTTGACCTTTACAGCATCACCTACAACAGATTTCATCAGCATTACGTCTTCGACGCTCGCGCCGCTGGTGCCAAATCCGGTGGATGTTTTGATGAAATCTGGACGCTCTTCAAGGGCGATTTCGGCGACTTTGCGAATTTCATCTTTTGTG
This sequence comes from uncultured Ruthenibacterium sp., assembly GCF_963558415.1. Classification (NCBI taxonomy): domain Bacteria; kingdom Bacillati; phylum Bacillota; class Clostridia; order Eubacteriales; family Oscillospiraceae; genus Ruthenibacterium; species uncultured Ruthenibacterium sp. The sequence goes on from NZ_CAUWGY010000050.1 coordinate 11,447, forward strand.
AGATAGCAGTTTTCGAAAATAACTTTGCAGATTACATTGGCCTCTCGGCAGACGTCCACCATGCGACGCATTTCTTCACGTGTAAAGTCAAACCGTTGATCTTTTACGGCTCCGATATCAATGACGTAGTCGATTTCGTCGGCGCCGTCCTGAATGGATTGGCGTGTCTCAAACAATTTGGAAGCGAGACTTGTTTGGCCCAAAGGAAAGCCGATAGCCGCCCCTACATGAACGTCCGTGCCAGCTAAAAGCTGTTTGCACAAGGCCACAGGACCCGGGTTGATTGCGACCATCTTAAACCCGTATTGACGGCTTTCCGCACATAATTTTTCAAAATCCGCACGGCGCGCGTCTGCGTGCAACTGGGTGTGATCAAATAAATTAGCGAGAGTTTTTTCCGTAAGTTGATCGATTTGAATCATTCGAAATCTCCTTTCTGAAAAGCGGTAGAAAGTACAGGATTCCCATCTTCACCGCGTGTAAGTTGTACCGAAAATCCGTCTTTTTCGATGGATGCGTAGTCGTGGCCGGCATCGGCCCGGAAAACATAGAAGGCAGTCAGAGGAGTATCTCCGGTGTTGATCATCCGGTGAGCAAATCCAGGTGCTACGTAGGCAGCCTCTCCGGGATGCATGGGGATGGGATTCGTGTGTCCGTGTTCATCCTCAGTGAGCATGATTCCATTGCCTGATAAAGTGTAATAAACCTCGGCGGTTTTTCGAATGGTGTGGAAGTGTCCCTTAGTCATAAAATATTCGCGGCCAATACAGCCCGGCTGAAGAACTGTTACACCAAACGAAAGGTCGCTGCTTTTCTCCGGTGCGTCCCAGGAGTAAACTTCGTAAATTAAGGGATCAACACCGGATTCCAACATTTGAAGGACTGTCTGCTGATCTGCATAGAAATTTTGCATATCACGCAATGTCCTCCGCGCGGGTGAATGTGCGCTCTGCACATTTTCAAGAAAGGATGCGCGGAATCCGGCATGCCAGGATTCGGTTTCGTTCAAACTTCATATCTCCTTTCTGTTTTGGAATGGTACGGTTTGAGTGTAGCGCAAAAAGAAAGACATGTCAATAATTTATCGATATATTATAGCAAATAAAAAATTGAAATTAGGGAAAATTATTGTATATATATAATTTTTTCTTTTCTTTTTGGTCATTATTACAGCTTGATTCCTATAATTGCACATGCTATTATAGCAAATGCAATCGATAATTTATCGAACGGAGGAATGAAGAATGAAGCGTATTTTTGAAACGGTTCATCCCTGGAAAGTGGTACAGACAAAAATCGATCACGCGGATAATTGTCCGGCGGAGTCTGTGACCAGCCTGGGAAACGGCTATATGGGTGCGCGCGGAAATTATGAAGAATACTACACAGGTACTACACTAAAAGGCACATATATTGCAGGTGTCTGGGTACCGGATAAGACACGTGTTGGCTGGTGGAAAAATGGTTATCCCCGCTATTTTGGAAAAGTCATTAACGCACCGGATTTTTTGAGCTTTGATTTGTATTTGAACGGACAAAGATTTGATCTTGCGAAGGCCAATCTCCTTTCTTTCTATCGCGAAGTCGACATGAAAACTGGTTTGATGAGCCGCAAGATGGATGTTCAAACACCGATGGGTGTGCTGACGATCCGTTCCAGTCGCTTTTTCTCTTGCGCTCAAAAGGAATTGGCCTGCATGCATTATTGCATTGAGAGTCACGATTTTGAAGGACAGGTTCGCCTGGAAACAGGAGTCAGCGCGGACGTGTTTAACACCGATGCAAACTACGGCGAGCGCTTTTGGAATGTTGAGCGCGTTTTAGCGCAGGACGAAATGCTTCAGCTCACGGCGAAAACGCATGAGAATCATTTCGGAATTGAGCGCTTCACTGTTTGCTTTACGAGCTGGACGAAGGGGAAAGGCTACGAAGAAATGCACCTGCAAACGCAGGATAACTGGACAAAGCAGATTTTTGAGACAAAGCTGGTTCCCGGTGGATCGTTGGATCTCGAAAAATACGTGAGTGTGACTACTTCTCGGGATCATGCGGCGGATCGTTTGGAAGCTGTAGGCGAAACGCTTTTGAAGGCTGCATTGAACGAGGGGTTGGACAGCCTGGAGAAAAAGCACTGTCAAGTTTGGGAAGACCGCTGGCAGATGTGCGACGTAGTGATTGAAGGCGATGAGGCGGCCCAGCAGGGAATTCGCTTTAATCTTTTCCAGCTTCTTTCTACTTATGACGGCTCCGACGCACGGTTGAATATCGGGCCGAAGGGATTTACGGGAGAAAAGTACGGTGGAGCCGCTTATTACGACACCGAAGGATATTGCTTCCCGCTGTATCTTGCAGTGGCTGGCCCCGATGTGGCGCGCAGTCTTTTGATGTTCCGATACAACACTCTGGATAAAGCGAAAGAAAATGCTGCGAAACTGGGCTTGAAAGGTGCATTTTACCCGATGGTGACCTTTAACGGAGAAGAGTGTCACAACGAGTGGGAAATCACTTTTGAAGAGCTTCACCGCAATGCTGCGATGGTGTACGCAATTTATTGTTATACAAAATATACCGGCGATGACAGTTATTTGCGCACCTATGGCTACCAGGTTGCGTTGGAAATCGCACGGTTCTGGGTTAGCAGAAGCACCTACAATGCTCAAAAAGATTGCTATATGCTTCTGGGTGTAACGGCTCCTAACGAATATGAGAATAATATTAATAACAACTGGCTGACAAACTACATGGCCAAATGGTGCATTGAATTTGCCTTGGAGAGTCTTGCATTGGCCGGTAAGGAGATTTCCGAACAGGAAGCACAGACCATGCGCGAAGTGGCGGCCAAGATGTATTTGCATGAGGACCAAGAGAAAAGTCTGTTTGTGCAACAGGATGGATTCTTTGATAAGGAACTTCGCCCGGTGAGCGATATTCCGGAAGAGGAATTGCCCATTTGCAAGCACTGGTCTTGGGATAAGATTTTGCGTTCGTGCTACATTAAGCAGGCAGATGTGGTTTTGGCGTTTTATTATTTCCCCAACCGCTTTACAATGGAGCAAAAACGCGCTAACTTTGATTTTTATGAGCCGATGACCGTACATGAATCCTCTCTGTCTCCCAGTATGTACAGCGTGGTTGCGTCCGGAAGCGGACGTCCCGAGGAGGCATACCGTTTGTATCAGCGTGCAGCTCGGCTGGATTTGGATAACTTCAATGCGGATACGGAGGATGGGCTCCATATCACTAGTATGGCAGGATCCTGGCTGGCGATCGTGCAGGGATTTGCAGGACTGAACTATCATGGGGAACATTTGGCGTTCTCGCCTAAGTGCCCGGCGCAGTGGAAAAAGGTTTCCTTCCGAATTCTGTATCGGGGCCGGTTGCTGGCTGTTTCCTTTGATCGAAATGTTTTTTGCCTGGAGGTCGTGCGCGGAGAGGCATTGACGGTGACAGTCAACGGAAAAGACTATGTGTGTGAAGACAAAATTGAACTGACACTGTAAGATAGAGCCTTGGACGAATTTGCAGTAAAAAAGGATTTTCTTTGTGCAAAGTGTCAAAAGACGCTGTTTTATCGTTGGTTTTATTTCATTTTTTTCATGCGATTTTTTCTTTTTTCCATTCAGAAGTGAGGATTGGCACGGCTATAATAGCAGTAGGGATTTGGAAATACCTGTTCGAACAGGAAAATAAAAAATGGAGGAACAAAATGATGAAAATGAAACGTATGGCTGCTTTGTTAACAGCAGGCATTCTGGCGGTCAGCATGTTGGCTTCGTGCGGTGGGGCGTCTTCGTCCAGCACCGGTTCCACAAGCACTACATCGGCCTCTCAGACAACGGAGAACAAAGAGCGGATCGAAATTACCGGTATGGTTCAGCAGTCTCGAAATTATGCGGGTCTGCAGGCTATGGTGGAAAAACTGGAAGAAGAGGAAAACATTGTGATCGACTTCCAGGTCATTCCCGATGATCAGTTTGATAATCTTCTTCAGATGAAAATCAATTCGGGTGAGGCACCGGATCTGATCGTGTATCAGTTCCCGCAGTTGTATTCTCAGGTAAATCCGGAAGAATACTTCCTGCCGCTGGATGACTGTGAATGGCAGAGCAAAGTAGTGGCTCCGGAACTGTCCACTTACAACGGAAAGAGCTATGGTTTCGTATTCGAGGCCTCCAACGGCTTCCAGGCAATGGTTTATAACAAAACCGTGTTTGAGGAAAATGGCATCGAAGTTCCCACTACGACCGAGGAAATGTATGCTGCGGCCGACAAGCTGAAAGCAGCCGGCATCACCCCGTTTGTATTGGCCTCTGACAACTGGATTCCGCAGATTTGGATGACTTCCGGATTTATGCGTGCGATTGGCGTTGAGTCCGAAGTACAGGATATGACCAAGAAGATTCTTTCCAATCAGGCGAAATTTAGCGATTATCCCATCCTGGGCGATGTGGTGGACGAGTATCTTAGCTTCTTTGAAAAAGGTTGGTTCAACGACGATTATCTGACTCTGGATTACGACGGTGCTCTGGAGCGTTTGGCAAGCGGCGAGGCTGCTATGTTCATGGGTGCTACCGAGATTTTCAGCGCCATCAAAACGCAGTTCCCGGATACCGATCTGGGTATGTTCAACCCCAAATTCAAATATGACAACGGCGACGTAATTGCGGTTC
>NZ_CAUWGY010000051.1:0-16104 GCF_963558415.1 uncultured Ruthenibacterium sp.
CAACAACGCAGCGTGCGCTGGACCTGGCAGCAGCATTTGACGCAACCGGGGTCTGGCCGGGTGGCACACAGTCGTAAAATGTGTTATAATAGCGCAAAACAGAGCTGTGTATCTGTTTTGTTTTGGAAAGAATAAAACGTGCTGAAAACAGCGCGAGATTGGAGAGTATTGGCATGATCGAAATCACCATGGAAAATGGAAAAACCATCAAATTGGAACTGGACGCCAGTGCCGCGCCCATCACGGTCGAAAATTTTGAAAAACTGGTTCGGGAAGGCTTTTATGACGGTCTGACCTTTCATCGCATTATCCCCGGCTTCATGATTCAAGGCGGATGCCCGCAGGGCACAGGTATGGGTGGCCCCGGATATGGCATCAAAGGCGAATTTGCCTCCAACGGTGTAAACAACCCCATCCGCCACACACGTGGTGTGATCAGCATGGCCCGCTCGTCCATGCCCAACTCTGCTGGAAGTCAATTCTTCATTATGCACGCGGATGCTCCACACTTGGACGGGGACTACGCTGCATTCGGCCACGTAGTAGAAGGAATGGATGTAGTGGATGAGATCGCTGCTACTCCCACGGACTGGCGTGACAAACCCACAACTCCGGTCGTGATGAAAACCGTACGCGTGGTGGACTAATATGAAAAAGCTCCTGACCTTCTTTTTGGACAAGAGTATTGTGCCATTCCTCATCATCGGCGGTACAAACACCATCATTACACAGGTGGGCGAACAGCTTCTGTTGGAGCCGCTGGGTTATTGGGGTGCATCGGCGCTCATGTACTTTCTGTGCAGCATCGCAAGCTTTATTCTCAATCGAAAGTACAGCTTTCACAGCACAGCGCCCCTTCTTCAAAGCGCTGTCCGGTTTACGGTGCTGGTCAGCGCATGTTACGTGCTGAGTCACGGACTTTCCCAATGGATCGTTCCCTGGGGATTGGAACTTTTGTTTGGCACAGCACCTGGATGGGCTGAGCGTCTGACACTGTTGGGCGCACAAGTAATCTTTACGTTGTTGAACTACGTAGGTCAGCGTCTGTGGGCCTTCAAAGAATAAAACAAAAAAGCTTCGGAGCTTTTGCTCCGAAGCTTTTTTATTGTTCACTGTGCCAAACAAACGCGGACGGCACACATTGTTCCATCCTCTCCGGCCTGCCAGTTTACCTGTACGGCAACCCCCTCCGTCAGCGCATTCGGTTCTATTTCACTTTCTTCATTCAGCAGGAAGGTCTGTTCTCCATTCTGTGTATCCAGCACCAACTTTTCATCCGTCCAGCTCAATACCGTTCCCTGAATGGGCTCAGCATCTTGCAAAACCAATGTGTCCTGAACAGCGTACTGTTTCGGGGCGGGAGCTTCGGCCGGCTCCTGCCTGGCCATGGCCACCGTACTTTGAGAGCCTCCTGCCGTTTGCATGGATTGTGTGGTATACGGCCAGGCCGTCAAAACCGCCAAGGCCAGTGCTGCCGCACAACCTGCCAGCGCACAAACCCTGCGCACGGAAAAAATCCGCCGGCCAGTTGGCACCGCCTGCTCCATGCGGCGAAGCGTCTGTGTCCGCCAGGCCTCATCCACCGTGAGTTTCATCATTCCGGAAATATACTCATCCTTCCACATGGTCAAACTCTCCTTCCAATGTTTTCGCAAGATGCTTGCGCGCCCGGGCCAAACGGCTGAGTACCGTATTCTGAGGAAGCCCCAGCAGCTTCGCCAATTCCACCGAAGAATACCCCTCTATGTAATATAGATAAATCACCTGACGGTACTTTACCGGCAAAAGTGCCACTGCTTCCATCACCATGTTTTCTCGAGGCGTGAGCAGTTCATCTGGCAGCGTTTCGGGCAGTCCTTCGGTACGTCGCTGCCATGCACTGCGCAGAAAACTTTTGCTGCGATTGATGGTCACACGCAACAGCCACGCTTTCTGGTGATCTTCGCTGGTAAATACCGGCTTTGTGCGAACAAAACTGACAAATACATCCTGGGCGATGTCCTCTGCATCGTGCTGATTTTTTACCATCGCATAGGCCGTACGGAACACCATCGTTCCATATTTGTCCAGGATCTCTGAAGCGCTTTGCGCCTGCACCTCATTCTCCATGGCGTTCCCTCCCCTCTTTTGGAATACGTTTGAATCGGGCAAAAAATTGCATTCTTCGCAATTTTTGCACACAAAAAGCCGGCCGCACTAGGCAACTCCCAGTGCGGCCGGCTGCCGCTTTGTTTTAAGAAGATTCTTCTTTGCTCTTATCCGGAGCCGAAGCCACAAACCAGAAGGTACTGCCCTTGCCCAGTTCACTATCCACGCCAAACGCGTATCCGTGACTGATCAGGATGGCTTTTGTGATAGACAGGCCTAGACCCGTCCCCACCTTACCGGCATCGGCTCTGGAACGATAGTATTTATCAAAGATATATGGCAGATCTTCTTTGGCGATACCAGGGCCATGATCCGCAATCTCCACACGTGTACTTCCATCCGGCTGCGGTTTGGCAGACAAAGCCACGTATCCATCTTCGCCAATATGATGAATGGCATTGGACAGCAAGTTATGAATCACCCGGCTCATGCTATCCGGGTCTGCCTTGACCATGCAGACCTGATCTGTATCCACTTCCAAGTGGTAGCCGTTCTGCTCACATATATTCCGGTATCGGTCCGCCACCTCATCACACAACTGCGCCAAGTCAAAACGCACTGGTTCCAATTTCATCGTGCCGGAAGAATATTTGGACAGTTCCATCACGCTGTTCACAAGGCCGCTGAGGCGATCGGTCTCATCCACGATCACATCCAACTGGCTTGTGCGTTTTTCTTTGTCATCTCCGGTCAAATCCCGCACAGTCTCTGCATAGCCTTTGATGAGCGTCAGAGGCGTACGAAGGTCATGGCTGACATTGGCAAGCAAATCCCGCTGAAGTTGCGATGTATGATCTACCTCAGCCGCCATCGTATTGAAGTCTCGCGCAAGCTGCCCCAATTCATCGGAGTTCTTGGGTTCCCGGACCCGCACCTGATAATTGCCCTTGGCCACTTCCCGAGCCGCACTGGACAACTCTGTAATAGGCTTTGTAAACCATTTGCTGAACAAATAGGCCCCCAGAATGCTGACTGCTAAAAGCACCGCTGCAATGAACGGCACCTGCTGGCCAATCACTTCTCCTGCCTGGCCAACACGTTCAAGATCCGTGGAAACAATCACCGTGTACCGATTTTGCACATTTTTGCACACGACCATCTGCCGCATACCGTTCTGTCCGGTAAGCGTAAAATACATATCTCCATCCCGAAGCGTCTGAGAGCGGTACGCCAGAACATTTTGATTGTTCCAGGAAGGGATGCCCGTGTCTCCAAAAATGGTGGTGCGCGCTGGATGCAACAGGCACTGACCACTGGACAAAGCATGGTTTCCCAACAGGCATGTATAATTTGAATCCGCAATCTCAATGCATTTGCCCAGCAGCATAGAAGTGTATTCGGTCTGCTGTACTGCACTGTAAAAATCCGGGCTGATGCCGTTGGGCTGACTGGGATCTTCCAGCGTTTCGTACTTTTGGATCAAAAGCGAAAAAGCGTCTGCCGTTCGCTGAAGATCCGCATGCACCTTATGGGTGTAAAACGGCTCCAAGAGCCAAACATTTAACAGCCAAACCAATCCCAGCAAAAGAACGCACAAAAGCACTACAAACGCCATCAGCTTTTGACGTATGGTGCCCAAGGCTTTTGTTTTCATTCCTTGACCTCCGGGTCAAATTTGTAGCCCACACCCCATACCGTCACAATGTTCTCGCGGTATTTTCCAAGATGGCCGCGCAACATTTTGATATGGGTGTCCACCGTACGGTCCTCGCCGTAATAATCGTAGTTCCAAACTTTCTGCAAAATCTTTTCACGAGACAAGGCAATTCCTTTATTGGACACCAAAAATACCAAAAGGTCAAATTCCTTGGGTGTCAAGGGAGCTTCCTCGCCCGCGATGCGCACACTGTGGGACGCCGTATCGATTACCAGATCTCCAAACACGTAGCTGGTTCCGGTTTCTTTATCCTTCGGCATGGTACGTGCCAATACCACTTTGACACGAGCTACCAACTCCCGCGGGCTAAAGGGTTTTACCACATAGTCGTCAGCGCCATTTTCCAGCCCTGCCAACTTGTCGTATTCCTCACCTCGCGCCGTCAGCATGATTACCGGTGTCATAATCTTGCGCTTGCGCATTTCCTTTAAGCACGTCATACCATCCACAAACGGCATCATAATATCCAAAATCACCAGATCAATTCCACCCACACTCAAGCAAGCCAATGCGGCCGAACCATCTGTTGCCTCTTCACATTCAAATCCTGCATGCTGCAAATGTTCCCGAATCAACTCACGGATACGAGGCTCATCGTCCACGATTAAAATTTTCGGCATTTTGTTTCCGTCCCCCTTTGTTTATGCCATTCTGCGGTTATGATATCATAATAGCGAAGTGATATGTCCAATTTGTGAAAATTTTGTCTCGATTTTTGGAAAAAGCATTCCGTTTGGTTTGACGCACAGGCCGCGGCGCGTTACAATGAACAACAGCGACAAGGAAAGCGAGATGGACAAAATGGAATGGATTGTTTGGACCATTGGTGTAGTGATTGTTGTTTTGTGGGTACTGCTGCGGCCCGGTCGTTGCAAAGCGGGCCAGCAAATGCCGTTTTTGGGCGTAAACCATGCGCACCGGGGGCTGCACTCTCGGGACAAGAGCATCCCGGAAAACAGTCTGCCGGCTTTTCAGGCCGCAGTGGACAGCGGCTATGGCATGGAACTGGATATTCAACTATCCAAAGATGGTCAGGTCATGGTTTTTCACGATGATACACTGGACCGGGTGTGTGGCGTACACGGGCGAGTGGATGCCTATACCTTTGATGAACTGCGGCAAATGCGCTTGTGCGGCACCGAAGAGACATTGCCTCTTTTGACTGAGGTGTTCGATGTGGTGCAAGGTCGCCAACCTATGATTATTGAATTGAAAACTGGTCCCCGCAACAACGAGCTGTGCGAAAAGGGCTTGGCACTGATGCGCTCTTATCAAGAGAAATATCCGAAGGCTGCTTTCTGCATTGAAAGCTTTGACCCGCGAATTGTTGCCTGGTTCCGGCGCAACGCCCCGGACATTTTCCGCGGACAGTTGGCGGACGAACCCAAAAGCTATGAAGACATGTCGGCCCTGCGCGGCTTTTGTCTTGGATGCACTTTATACAATGTGATTGCGCGGCCTCAGTTCATTGCCTACGGCCCTGGCAAAAAGCCCATTCTCGAGCGTTTGGCCGAGGCCATGGGAGCTGTACGTGTGTGCTGGACTGTACGCCCTGAGGACGATATTGTGGCCAAAGAGCTGGAAAACGACGCGGTGATCTTTGAATTTTACAACCCCAAACCTCGTTACAAATAAGGAAGGAGTCCTTATGGTTTGCATCCTTTCTCCCGCTAAAAAAATGCGCGAAGATCTGGACACGTTGCCGCCCCAAGACCTACCCTTATTTTTGGAGCGAACCAATCATATTTTGCAGGTATTGCGTGCCATGACTCCACAGCAATTGAAAACGCTCTGGGCATGCAGCGACGCCATCGCGCAACAAAACATAGAGCGACTGCAGCGTATGGATTTAAAAAAGCGGCTCACCCCGGCGCTGCTGGCGTACGATGGCATTCAATATCAATATATGGCACCCGGCGTGTTTGAAACTGCCTACTTTGATTATGTGCAGCAGCATGTGCGCATTTTATCGGGCTTTTATGGAATATTGCGGCCTTTTGACGGGGTGACGCCTTACCGTCTGGAGATGCAGGCGCGTCTTTCGGTGGATGGGTCCCGGGATCTGTATGAGTTTTGGGGCCGCAGTCTTTACGACGCGCTGCGAAAAGAGACCGATGTGATTGTAGATTTGGCCAGCGCAGAATACAGCCGCTGCATTCGCCGGTTTTTAGAGCCCGGCGTACTGTGTGTACGCTGTTGTTTTGCCCAACGGATAAACGGAAAGCTTGTAGAAAAAGGAGTATACGTGAAAATGGCACGAGGCGAGATGGTTCGCTATCTTGCAGAAACCAACGCCCAAACGCCACAGGATCTTCAAAAATTTGACCGGCTTGGATACCATTTTTCTGCTGAAGATTCCAGCCAAAGTGAATATGTTTTTCTCTATGCATAAAAAAAGAGGGCGCGGCCGCGCCCTCTTTTTTTATGCATAATGGTAAACCGAACGGAAGCGGAAAAGGCACCAGCCGGATACCGCCAAAGACAGAATTTCTGCCACTGGAATCGCCAGCCATATACCGTTGACGCCCCACAGTTTGGGAAGCAGAAAAATACACAACACCAAAAAGCCAAATGTACGCAGGAAAGATAAAAAGGCGGACACTTTTCCGTTTGAGAGAGCGGTGAATAGCCCAGAAGAGAAAATGTTTACGCCCTTGAGCAAAAAGGAAAGCGCATACAGACGCATTCCATGAAGCGCAATGGAATACACCGAGCTCTGTCCGTCTGCAAAAAGCGCTACCACCGGACCACTGAAAAGCATGGAAGCTGCATAGGCAGCTACCGATCCGATTCCAATGAACAAAAGGCTCAACCGAAATAGCCGTTGTAATCTTTCATGATTTCCGGCGCCATAATTGTAACTAAACAGCGGAGCCACGCCGGAAGTATATCCTAAGAACATCGCCACAAAAAGGAAGTCCGCGTAAAATACAATCGTGATTGCGGCTACGCCATCTTCTCCCAACCACCGCATCATCTCGACATTGAACAAAAACGTAGTTACCGCGATGGCCAAGTTGGTCACCATTTCAGACGACCCATTGGTGCAGGCCTCCACCAGGATTTTGCCACGAAAAACAGGCTTTGTAAAATGCAAAGACTCTTTGCGCGCAATCGAAAAATAAATAAGACCTGTAACTGCGGGAATCGTAAAACCAACACCAGTGGCGAGCGCAGCTCCTTTAATGCCCATTTGCATGGGAACAATGAACACATAGTCCAAAACGATGTTCGCCACTCCCCCTGCAACGGTGGACACCAGCCCCAAATTGGGCCTGCCTGCTGTGACAAACAAATATTGGAACAGCATTTGAAGCACTGCGCAGGGCGAAAAGACACTCATATAAATCAAGTAATCATAGCAATAAGAATAGATTGCATCGTTTGCTCCCAGCATCCGAACCAAGGGAGATGCAAATACCACGCCAAGCACTGCGATTACAAAACCCAGCACCGTGCCTGCCGATACCACCAGTGAAAAGTTTTCCCGTGCCTGCTGGCCCTTTCCTTCTCCTAATTGACGCCCTACAATCGCACTGCCACCTGTAGCCAGCATAATGCCCACCGCAAACACCAGGTTTAATGCCGGATACACAATGTTGGTAGCGGAGAGAGCTCCCGTTCCCACAAAATTAGACACAAAGGCTCCATCTACCATTGTATAAAACGAGTTGAAAATCAGCATCACCATTGTCGGAATGGTGAAACGAAGCAAATACCCGGGCGTGATCGCCCGTTCCAGCGAATGCATCAGTCTTCTCCTTTCTCCAGTTTGTCTAAATCACAAAACGATTGATCGATCAATTCCAGCATCTGACACAGCAGCTCCACTTGCTGCGGGGCAAAACGTCGTTCTACTTCATCCAACGCCTTGTATAAAACCCGGTCATAAGCGTTGTACTCTTCTCGCACTGCCTGATTTACATTCAAATAGTACACTCGCTTATCCTCAGCGCTCTGCGTCTTCGTCACGAGCCCTAACTTTTCCAGCTCTTTTACTTTTAGCGTCACCGCCGATTTGGCAATATGCAGCATATCCGCAATTTTGCTGACCGTGCATTTATCCGTGTAGGCAATGATATCCAGACACAGAAGACTGTTGTGGGTGATTCCCTGCGATACCGCACCATTTCCAAGCCGCAGCTCATTGACTACCAAATCCAGATAAAACCGTTCCATCCCTTTGCGCAGATCCATTCATTTCACCCCTTTTAGTTTTGCAAATATAATTATAATTGCTTAACTAATAGGGTATCAGAATTCCATTTTATTGTCAAGCAAAGAAAGCCTCCCCTTGCGGTAAACGCCGATAAGGAAGTATTAAAAACATACTAACTTAACGGCTGACAAACAGGGTTGCTAAATGAACCGGCGTGTTATTTCGTAAGGAAATGGCACGCCGGTTTTCTACGCATTTCAAGCCTCATTTTCAAGGGTAAGAATCGCAAGACACCTCCGGCTATCCAACCACGTCAGGAAGTCCCGGTAACATCGGGCTTTTCTGCCCTCTAAATGCGTAGGCACAAACACCATAATATCAGCGGGCGCAAGCAAATTTCTGCTTGCGCCCGCTTGGTTACCACGCAGCAAAGGCGGAGGAAGCCGTCAAGGGCGCGAAGCGTTCATCTCGACCCTTCACGGCTTCCTTTGGCTTTGCTATTTCTTGACTACAATAGCTTCCGTCAGCTTTGCCTGCAAGCGGTGCTTCATGTACTCATCAATACCGATGTACGGCAAACCATCTTTGTCATAGAGCGTTCGCGTACAAAGCTTATTGATGTAGCCATCATAGTATCGCAAGACGCGCTCCACGGCCAGAGGATCACCGGCGCGGGCCGCTTCGATCACATCCATTGGCAAAAGCACTCTGCCGTTAAAAGTTGGTCGCTTCATGTTAGTTTTTCACTCCTTTGGATTGTAAGTCTTTTCGCAGTTCATTTAGTGTCTTTGTTCTGTGCCGTTGGACGGCGCTGCGGGACATTCCTGCAATACGACCAATCTCACCGTCTGTCAGCTCCAACGCACAATACAGGATCAAAATGCCTTGCTCCTGTTCCGGCAGGCTGGCAAAGGCGTGGGGCACCTGCTCGTCCCGGATATGTAAGGTATAGCCATAGGCCGTGAATAGGATGCTGTCGCTTGGATATTCGTCCACCGTGCAGAGCTTGTCCATTTCATGCTGCGGCAAGGCGCTGAACTCAATTTCCCGGTTCCGCTGGCGGGCCAAATCCCGCAGGTGGGTTCTGGCCTCGTTGCGGAGAACAGTTTTACAGAAAGCGTCAAATCGGCAGCGTTCTCCATAACCATCAGGGGTGTACTTCATCTTCTCACCCCCGATCTGCGGGAGAATGAGAAGCCGGGGCCGGTTGCGCCGCCCCCTGTGTCCATGTTGCTGCGGCCGCTCCGGCCCGCACCGAAAGACCGCAGGAACCGACAAAATTCGCCCGGCAGGTCGTAGACCCGCCAGGCGGAAATGAAAGATATATGAAGTCGTCTTACATGGTATAGTTCATACTCGTGGCCGGAGCTGTCCCCTGTTGAGTATAGGCTTTTTTTAACAAGCTATGCGTTTGAAAAATAGGATATATCAGCATGGCGGCTCCCTCCGTAGGCCGCCGATCCTGCGCCGGGCAAAGAAAAGCGGCGACCTTGATTTCTCAAAGCCGCCGCATATTCAATCAGGCGTGGGGAATGGACTGCTGTACGACGGCTTTTTTTCTTTTTGCCGTCGTCCGGCAGGTAGAAGATATTCAGTATTCAATCACCAATGTTTCCTGTCGGCCATCCGGGAACGTATAGATAAACTTCGCGGTAGTATCTTTGCAGGCCAAAAGAACAGAGCGTTGCACTCCATGTCCAGTTCCACATTGCCCCGGAAAGTGTCGGTCAATCGTATGGTCTGAAAACAAGGAAATCGTTCTGTATTGGTGCTGGAAAGCTGCTGCCGTAAAATTTCATACAGACCTTTCTTTGTAACAGGATTTTCTAAAATATAGTGATAGCGAAATCGTTCATTGGTAAAGCGGTTGCTGTTGATAACTCGAAGCAGATAGTCGGTAAACTTTGGTGGCATGATGCTCTCAATGCTTACCACAACTTTTCGCTCCGGGCTGTTATGGATTTGAGCGATCAGGGAAGAAAGTACCTGCGGAGATATAATGATAAAATCCATTTCTCCCTTGATGATTAGCGTGTACTCTTTCATTTTCAGGCTCCTTTTTCATACGGCCAGTGTAACCGGCACTGGCTGTATGCCAGAACACATCAATCAGTTGCCCGCAGCCTTTCCACAATACTTTGCTTCTCCAAATTCTTAAAGCAGATATAGGGAATCACGATTGCAAATACAATCAAGATCGGCGTGCAGATTACCAGCGGCAACAGCGTGAAATGGAATGTTGCCGTCCAGTCACCGGCCACCATCATACGAACACCAACGGCTACTGCCAAAGTGCCTAATACATAAGCTGCCAACAAAGTGCTTCCTGCGTAATACAAGCCCTCGTCGGTCAGCATACGCCGAAGCTGCCGTTTTGTCATGCCGATGCTCTGGATCATGGCAAATTCTTTCTGGCGGGAAACAATCGCTGTCACCATCGAATTGACGAAATTCAGAATACCCACAAAAGCAATGATAAGGCTGATTGCAAAGCCCATCACAGTGTTCGCCCGTGTCTGTTCCTGATAATGTTCAATCAATGTGGATTTCGCAGTATAATTCAGGCTCTTGTCCACGTCATGCTGATATTGGATCAGCATTTCTTCCGCCTGTGGCTGGTATTCCTCGGCTACATCAAAGAACAATTTTCGCAGAGTGTTATCCGGGTACATGGCCCGGAATGTATCGGCAGGAAGATAGAAAGAAAGGAAGTCTTGTGTGCTGCTGTTTACGCCCTCGGTAATGGTGGGAATATCCGCCACAATCGCCATAACCTCGTATTGCTGGCCGTTCAACGCTACCGTATCACCAACAGAATAAGTCGGCTGTGTTTCTTTCTCACTGTCCTCTGCGCCGGTAGCCGCTTCCATCACTACATAGCCCCCGGACAAGAATTTCTCTTTGTCAAAGGTGCCGTCCAATATCCTGCCGTCCTGTGCAAAGGTGTCCAGAATCAGGCCGTCAATGCCGTACAGAATGGAAGTACATTCGCCGCTGTCGATCATGTCGTGATAGGCTTCTGCCAGACCTGTATCCGTTGCTTCAATATAGGTCAGCCGGTCATCCGCGTTATAGTAGGTCTGGATATTTTCAAGAGCAGACGCCCCGATCTTATGCGTAAATACCTGCGAATACAAACGCCCTGTTGCTTCCAGCCCGGAAAGTCCCTCAATGTTCTGTACCAGCTCCGGGGAAATGGTGGTGCCGTAGGGATTGTAGGTGCCAAAGGTGGAAGAAATCGAACTGTCCTCTACCTCAAAATCACTGATAACTGTCTGGCTCATGTACTTATCAATATCAAAGCTGGCATTTTTTGCATAAACACAGGAAAGCAGCACAAGGCCCAACGTCAGAGAGCAGATGACCGTAATGGTACGCTTTCTGTTCCGGCCCAAATTAGCCAGAGCCATCTTCGGGATGCTGACCCCGCCGGTGCTTTTCTTTGTTTTCCGTTTGCTGTTCGTTCCGGCGTCAGTGTAGCGCAGAGCTTCCATTGGGGAAACCTTACCGGCGATTTTAGCAGGCTTCATGCAGGAGATCAGAACCGTCAAATAGGCAAACAGCGCAGAGCCGATGAAGATATAGGGATTGACCGCTGTTTTGGCTTCTCCCGTTGTCCCGGTTATCATGACCGGCACCAGCACGGCCCCCATCAGATACCCGATCACAAGCCCGATAGGAATACCAATCAGCGACAGGCGGTTGGCCTGCCCGTAAATCATCTTCTTTAACTGTCTTTTGGTTGTCCCCAAAGTTTTCAGTCGGCCATAAAAGCGGATGTCACTGGCAACGGAGATCTGAAAGATGTTATAGATAATCAGATAACCGCTTGCAAATACCAGAACCATGCAAATTGCCATCGGCAGAACTTCACGGATGATATTCTGGTTCATTGTGGAATCATAAGCAGCATTAGGAGAAAGGGACACATTGGGCAGGCCGGTGTCGGCTAAAATCTGCTGGGCCGCGCCTTCCAGATTGCTGTCGCGGTACAAGTCGATATGGAGCATCACCGTTCCTAATACCTGCCCGTTTGCCAACTGTTCCACTTGGTCGATACCTGCACACTGGCTTTGAACAAAGGATTCGGAAACCCACGCCATACTTGCCATAGCAGCAGAATTTCCATCCCAATAACCGGAGAGGGTGAATGTACTGGTGGTGATTTCTTCACCGTTTAAGTCCTTACGCCATTGCAAGGTGATTTCCTGCCCCAATTCATAAGGCAGTCCCATTTTATCAAGGGTAATGGTGTCCAAAGCAATCTCGTTTTCCTGCACCGGCATGGTTCCCTCGGTGGGATAGGAAAAGCTGGAACGGGCATAGTTTTCATCCGCATAGCGAATTTCCACCTGCCGCCCGGTCAACTCCTTGTTTTCAGCAATTCCAACCACAATGCTTTTGCCAAAGTCCCGGACAGCTTCATGGGCGGTGATTTTCTTCACATCCGCGTCCGTCATGATGCCGGAACTCAAATGGCTGTTATATCCGGCCTGCTGAAAATTCATGTTCCGCAGGTTTTCAACCATGCTCTGTGACAGGACAAACAGGGATGTAAACATTACCGTTGTCAGAACAATGGCAAAGATGGCAACCAGATTGCGCGTTTTGTTCGCCTTGAAACTGCGGTTTGTCAATGTGCGTATCATTGATTTTTTTCTTTTCATAGTATCACCGCCTTACTCTGCAATCCGGCCATCTTCGATATGAATGGTACGATCTGCCTGCGCTGCAATTTCCGGGTTATGGGTAATCATTACAATGGTCTGATGAAATTTCTGGCTGGTGACTTTCAAAAGCTCGATCACTTCATCACTGGTCTTGCTGTCCAGATTGCCGGTTGGCTCGTCGGCAAGGATGATCGCTGGTTTACTGGCTAAAGCTCTGGCAATGGCGACGCGCTGCTGCTGGCCGCCGGACAGTGTGTTGGGCATATTGTAGAGCTTCTTTTCCAGCCCCAGCAAAGACACGATCTCTTTGATAAATTTCTGATCCGGTTTTTTCCCGTCAAGCTGGATGGGCATAACGATATTTTCATACACATTCAAGACTGGAACCAGATTGTAGTTCTGAAAGATAAAACCGATCCGCTGGCGGCGGAACACAGTCAAGTCCTCGTCTTTCAGCTTGCCCAGCTCGTAATTATCTACCCTGACAGAGCCGGAAGTAGGGCGGTCTAATCCCCCCAGCATATTCAGCAGGGTTGACTTGCCGCTGCCGGATGTGCCGATGATGGCAACAAACTCGCCCGGCTCAATCGAAACGCTCACGCCGTCCAGCGCCTTAACAATATTCGGCTCGGTGCCGTATTTCTTTGTCAGTTGATTGGTGCTTAAAATACTCATGTTCTATAACCTCTCTTTGCTTTTTTGCGTTTTTCTTCATTATATCTGGGCAAAAGAAAGGCACAATGGAAAATGCGTAAACTAACATCTACAACGAAAAAACTAAGTCTGCACAAAAAAGAATCGCCGCTTCGTGAAGAAGCGGCGTCGATTTGTTAAGGAATCGGGATCAGGATTTTCAAAAGGTAGGTTCCATCCTCCTGACGGAAGCTGCACTGTCCGTCATATTTTTCAACGGCTTTTTTGATATTGGGAATACCAAAGCCATGTACGAAACGATCTTTCTTTGTGGTTCCCTCGGCTGGCTGTGTTCCCGGTAAAGTGTTGTTTTCCACCGTGATAATCAGCATATCCCGAACACGCTCGGCCTTGACAGTAACCAATCGTTGATCTTCCGGCAACCGTTCGCTGGCCTCCATAGCGTTGTCAATGGCATTGCCAAATATGGTGCTGATGTCCAATGGTTCTATGAAGTCCGTGCCCTTGAAATCAACCAAAGCCGAGAAATCAATCTGCTTTTCACGGGCTTTTGCCGCTTTATCCTTTAGAATGATGTCAAGAAACTCGTTTCCTGTATGCACATAGTCCTCATAGTCTGCAATTTGAGAGCGTAGCGTTTCGGCCATCTGCCGGGTTTCTGCTGTATTCTGCCTGCTTTCCATGACAAGCAGGTGATTTTTCAGGTCGTGGTAGATGGAGCGGACACGTTCTTCTTCGGCAATGCGCTCCTTGTAATAATCCCGCTGTGTTTCCATCTGCTGTACTCGGTATGCCGTCTGCATGGAATCATAGATATAGGCCGCCAGATACACACACCCGAAACTGGAAAAAATAGAAGCCCCACAGATGGGATAAACAATCGCAGTATTTTCCGGCATAAAGTAGATAATGGTGAAGATTGCCACAAATGAGGCAAGAATCAGCATATCAATAATCAACCATGTCTTTATGTTCAGATGGGACGGAATTTTTTCCAAAAACCTCCGCAAAACCAACCATGCGCCGATCCAGAACAGTAAGCGCAGTAAAAGTGACACTGTATGAATAGCTGTACTGATGAGCATGAGTGTTGGGGATTGCAAAGTCTCCTCATAACTTGCTTGGGTTATGATTTTGAATAATCGGCCTCCGGTGTCAAGCATTAAGTAGTTAATGGCAATGAGTGCCGGATAAAAAACAAGCATGACCGATAATTTCTCCATGAATGTCCCACGATAAAACAGCAGAACATAGAGAAAAAACAACAACATCGTACCGAACAGACTTCCGGCATCATTGGAATAGATAATAGAATCAGCCAAATAGCCACAAACCAGAAACGCTATAACTTTCAGCACCACATTTTTGCGGAGAGGAAGAAATGATTTCAGAATCAGAAAGAAAACCGCTGTATATCCCCATGCCAATAAAAAAGAGAGGATTTCAAAAAAGCGCATCATAAGAAATCCCCCCAATAGTCCGTCAGCCGTTCCATAAATTCTTTTCGTTTCGGCTGGCTGATGGGAATAATCTCACCTGTAATCAGTTCAATGTCCAGCTTCTTGATGCCTTTCACATAGAACAGATTGACAATATAGCTGGTATGGCAGCGCACAAAGTCTTTGTCGCAAAGTTCCCATTCCACTTCTTTCATGCTCTTGTAGCAGATAATATTTTCCTGCTCGGTATGGAACATCAGATTACGGTTATAGGTTTCAACGTATCGAATGGATTTCAGCGGCACCTTATATTTGCCGGTATCATTGGTAATCACCAGAGAGGGGGTATTTTCTTTCTGGCTACGCTCTACGAATTTGTCCATTTCTGATTTGAGCCGGACATATTTCATGGGCTTAATGATGTAGTTCGTCGCATGATATTTATACCCCTCAAGCCCATACTGTGTAAGAGTAGTGAGAAAAATAATGCCCACGGTTTCATCCATTTGCCGGATACGCTCGGCAGCATGAAGTCCGTCTACCATCTTCATTTGAATATCAAGGAAAATCAGGTCTATGGTTGGATCATATTTCTCAATCAGCTCCATACCGTCATAGTACGGGGTAATCTTTATGTCCCGTACTGTTTCCTTGCTGTATTGGTTCAGTAAGTCTGTCAAATACTGAACAAAGTCTTTTTCATCATCACAAATTGCTATATGCAGCACTGTATCACCTGCTTTCGTTATACCGTCTGTCCTTTGGCTTCTCTGTCTCCTTGGGGATCAGCCAGACACCGGCCATTTTGACAGCACCGGGGACGCGTCCATCGGTGCAGTAATAATATATCTAACGGGACGAAACGCCCCATGGTTCGTTTGTCTCTTTGACGATGATAGCATCCATGCCCGTATGCCCAATGATGCCATTATAATTCTTATAAGAGAAAAGCACAATAAAATTAGCGGGTAGTTTCCGTCCTTTCCAGCGTAATATTAGCGAAGCAAAAAACAAGGGTTTGGGAAGTTCCCAACAAGCAAAAATCTCAGCTCCGGCAGCAAGCCGGAAACAGAGATTATGTGGAAGTGTGGCCACACTTCCTATGCTTGCTCTGTTGTGACTTTCCCGGAAAGGACGAGAACGGAATGGAAAGGAAACGAAACCAGAAAGAGAGCGATTATTTGCCCAAACGGGGAAATCCGCTGCAAGAAACCGTCTGTTACAGGCTCGGCGGGACGGTCTATGAAGTATATACTTCCTGCGGCGGTACAGAACCGCTCTATGACAAAATGGTGCGGCTCATTCGCTCGGAAGCCATTGCCGCATCTGCTGACAAAGAGGACAAACCGCAGTATAATAAAGACAGCAACCTGTTTG
>NZ_CAUWGY010000052.1:0-16073 GCF_963558415.1 uncultured Ruthenibacterium sp.
CATGGATTTCACGTGGATCCTGATAGGTCTTATAGTCAGGATAACTGATTGCCAGACGATTACAAAGCTCTGAAGAATCACTGAAATCCCGAATATATGTATGTTTTGTCCCGCACAAAATGGCTCGAACACGCGGCCCCCGTGTTTGTACCGTCTCATCAACCGCAATCACATTCTGCCATTCTAGATCACTGCGAAAAAGGACGTTGTCCTTTTCCGCCAAAAAAGCACCGTTGTCACAAATCAAAGTCATGTTCTCAATTTCTTCGCCAAATACCCTTCGCAGGGCCTGACGACTGCGACCACTGGCCGCCACAAAACGAATATTTCGTTTATCCAATTCCTGCAAAACTTGAAAAAAGTCCGGTGGAAGCTCTTTTCGATCATTTAGAAGTGTCCCATCCAAATCAGTCGCAATCAAACGAATCATGAAAAATCCCCCCACCAAAAAATACCACAAACGAAAGTTTTTTTCTATGGAAAATTAAAATCGATGCAAGAGGCTTGTCAGTCTTTTTTAAGAAATACTCATTATACTTTAAAAACAAAGGAGGGTGCGCCATGAAACGTAAGCATCGCAAACGTATTTTGTTCTTTTTGTTGCTTGCTCTTTTTAGTTTAGGAACTTTTGGAGCATTGTATGTACATTCTACCTCATTGAACATTCACGCGGATTCCCGTCTGGAGGAACTCGATCAATTGAATCTAGCCAGCCCCAGCTTTGCGATTTTGGATCGCGAAAGCGGTCAAATCCTTTACGCCCGCAACGATCAAAAGCGCGCGCCTGCCTCTCTCACCAAACTCATGACCGCATTGGTCACGATAGAAAATGTTGCTGATTTGAATGCAACCACTGCCCTTAGCTCACAGGCATATGCACAGCTTCTCGCCGCCAATGCGGCCATGGCGGGCTTTTTCCCGGACGAGGATGTAAGCATCCTTGATCTTTTGTACGGTCTTTTACTTCCGTCAGGCGCAGATGCAGCCGAGGCACTGTCCTGTTTTGTGTGCGAAAGCGAAGCGGAATTTGTTGAAAAAATGAATATGCGTGCTCAGCAGGCTGGCCTTTCACATACGCATTTTGCCAACGCTTGGGGAAATGACGCAATGGGGATGTACTCTACCCCATCGGACATAGCTATTCTTTTAAATATTGTACTGGAAAATGAGACTCTGCGCACCATTCTTTCCACGAGTGAATACCAGGCTACCACTGCTTGGGCACATCCTGAAGGATTATATTTTTCAAGTACCCTTCTAAAAAGCGGGCAGGATCTAACACTGGAAAACGGGCAAATTCTGGGCGGCAAAACCGGATATACACCTGAGGCAGGCCTATGTCTTGCCAGTTTCGCACAAATTCATGGAAAAGAATTTATTTTGGTAACCATGGGAGCCCCCGGAGATCATTCTACTTCTCCATACCACATTCAGGACACGATTGCCATTTATAACGCAATGGGAAAGCTGCTGGCTAATTGATAGCCAGCAGCTCTCTATTTAAGCGTTATCCACATGACTTTTCAAATCCTGATATGTATATACCAAACATTCGTTTTCAGCCCCACTGGCCGGATAATACGTTTCTGTTTCGGAAAGCTCTCTCATTCGATCCTCACCGTTCTTACGTTCCGCATCGGAGGGAGCACGGCATTCGTATTCATAATTTTCTGTCCCAACTTCTCCAACCTGGACGTAAGCAGGGTATACTTCCGTCATAGAAAGTTCTTCCCCTTCAAAATGGAGATAGAGATAGGGTTCTACATCCTGATCAAAATAATACGTGTACACAGAAGATTGCTTGACAGAAAAATACACACGATATGTATCTTCATCTTCCTGCTCTATCCGAGATACTGCACGCACCCCGCCCACATCTGATTCCGCTGCCCCGGGGTAAAAAACAAACCCGTCGTCTTTTTGTTCAAAACAAATCAGGCTCATACCGCTCATCCAGCATTTTTCGTCACATTCTCCTGCATGTAGACGTTCCCAAAGAGCAGCCAAAAGATCCTTTTGCTCCTTTTCCGGAGCTGGGATAGAAATATCCGCTGTCTGCGAAGAAGATTCCTGAGGCAAGGAGCTGGACACGGATGCTTGAGAAGAACTTACGCTTTGAGAGGATACCGTTGCAGTGGATGACTGCTCACCAGTGGGTATGCAAGCAGTCAATGCCAATAAAAGTATTCCTGTTTCCAGCAATAAGAATACTCGTTTCATAATCTCATCTCCTTTTCCGTTTTAAAAAGGGCTGTCCGAAACCGAACAGCCCTTTTCTCATGTTTTAAACAAAACTTTTAGATCTGAGAAGCTGCAACTGCACAAGCAACCGTCATACCAACCATGGGGTTGTTGCCAGCGCCGATGAGACCCATCATCTCCACGTGCGCAGGTACAGAAGAAGAACCAGCAAACTGCGCATCGGAATGCATACGACCCATGGTGTCGGTCAGGCCATAAGAAGCCGGGCCAGCGGCCATGTTGTCCGGATGCAGCGTACGGCCTGTGCCGCCACCAGAAGCTACGGAGAAGTATTTCACACCATTCTCGACAGCCCATTTCTTATAGGTGCCGGCCACCGGATGCTGGAAGCGAGTGGGGTTGGTGGAGTTACCAGTGATGGAAACGTCTACATGCTCATGACGCATAATCGCCACGCCTTCGTTTACATCATCTGCACCGTAGCAGCGAACCGCAGCACGCTCGCCATCGGAGAAAGCACGCTCCTCAACGATGTTAAGAGCGCCAGTCTTATAATCATATTGTGTTTTCACATAGGTGAAACCGTTGATACGGCTGATGATATAGGCAGCATCTTTGCCCAAACCATTCAGAATAACGTGCAACGGGGTCTTGCGAGCCTTGTTCGCGGTGCGGGCAATACCAATTGCACCTTCGGCCGCCGCAAAAGACTCGTGGCCAGCCAAGAAAGCAAAGCACTTAGTCTCGTCGCGCAGCAACATAGCACCCAGATTGCCGTGGCCCAGACCAACTTTGCGCTGCTCTGCTACAGAACCGGGAACCGTGAAAGCCTCGAGGCCCTCACCGATAGCAGCGGCACATTCTGCAGCATTCTTCAAGCCGCGTTTTACAGCGATCGCAGTGCCCAAAGTATACGCCCAAACAGCGTTCTCAAAGCAGATGGGTTGTACACCTTTGACGATAGCTTCTACGTCGATGCCTTTGTCGAGGAGCATCTGACGGCAGTCGTCCAGGGTACCCAGATTGTTTTCTTTCAGGCATGCCTCAATTTTAGGCATGCGGCGTTCCTGTCCTTCAAATTTTGCCATTGTAGTCTCCTCCTCTCTTACTCTTCGCGCGGGTCAATGTATTTGGCGGCATTCGCAAAGCGACCATAGGTGCCAACGTTCTTCTCGTAAGCTTCCTTGGGATCTTTGCCATGACGGATGTCTTCCATCATTTTGCCCAGACGCACGAACTGATAGCCAATGGCCTCATTGTTCTCATCCAGTGCCACCTTAGTGATATAACCCTCAGTGAGTTCCAAATAACGAACACCTTTGGCCTTCGTGGAGAAGATTGTACCAGTCATAGAACGCAGGCCTTTGCCCAAGTCGTCCAAGCTGGAACCAACAGGCAGTCCGTCCTCGGAGAAAGCAGTCTGGCTGCGGCCATAAACAATTTGTTTAAACAGTTCACGCATGGCCACATTGATCGCATCGCATACAAGGTCTGTATTCAATGCTTCCAAAATGGTTTTGCCCGGCAGGATCTCGCCGGCCATAGCGGCGGAATGGGTCATGCCGGAGCAGCCCAGAGTCTCTACCAGAGCCTCTTCGATCACACCGTTCTTTACGTTCAGGGACAGTTTGCAGCAGCCCTGCTGCGGTGCGCACCAGCCCACGCCATGGGTAAAACCAGAGATATCTTTAATTTCGTAGGCTTTGACCCACTCGCCCTCTTCCGGAATGGGCGCAGGACCATGGTGCGGGCCCTTGGTGACCGGGCACATATGCTCTACTTCATTCGTATAAGTCATACTTGCAATGCTCCTTACTTTGTTAGTTTTTTAGCACACTCTGCTAAACTATATTATAGAGAATCGACGGATGGAATGCAAGATATGCACGTCCATTTTTTCTTTTTTTCGGTCGCACATGCTAAGCTGTCTTGTTGAAGTGGAACGTTCATGTTATACTAAGGTTTAAAATCGGTTATACTAATGTATTCTACACTGGACAGGAGAGGATACGTTATGGCACAGGTCAACGTAAACGATATCGATTTAAAAGAATTCAACAAAGTGCTTACAACCTGTAAGGGCGATGTGTTCATGGTCACAAAAGAAGGTGACCGGCTGAATTTAAAGAGCAAATTATGCCAGCTCATTGGATTCACCAATTTAATCGAGGGTGGGCACATTGCCAATGCAACCTTGGAGTGCACCGAGCCCGAAGATCAGGTCCGACTTCTGCGTTTTGGTCTATTTCATCCGCACGAAGAATGATGTATGCCCCTTGCGTTATACGCAAGGGGATTTTTAGATATATGCGCCGGGGTTCGATTGACACTTCTCCCCGTGATGTAGTATGATGAATAAAATATGCTCAGAAGAGTTGAAGAGGTGGATCCATTTGGCATTCCTGGAAAAATTGTTTGGAACGTTCTCCAAAAAGGAACTGAAAAAAATACAGCCCATTGCGGACAAAGTACTGTCTTTGGAAGACACTTATGCCGCTATGAGCGATGCCGAACTCAAGGCAATGACCCCTAAGCTGAAAGAAAGACTCAATAAAGGAGAAACTCTGGATGACATTCTGCCGGATGCGTTTGCCGTCTGCCGAGAGGCGGCTTGGCGCGTACTGGGAATGAAACATTTCCCTGTACAGGTAATCGGCGGCATCGTGTTACACCGTGCGTGCATTGCCGAAATGAAAACCGGCGAAGGAAAGACCCTCGTTGCCACATTGCCCGTGTACTTGAATGCACTGGCAGGGAAAGGTGTACATGTGGTCACGGTCAACGATTATCTGGCCAAACGTGACTCGGAGTGGATGGGAAAAGTCTATCGCTTTTTGGGACTGAAAGTTGGACTGATTGTCCACGGGTTGAATAAAGAAGAGCGCCGTGCAGCATATGCTGCAGACGTAACCTACGGCACCAACAATGAATTTGGATTTGACTATTTGCGAGACAACATGGTCATTTATAAGGAGCAAATGGTTCAGCGCGGACATTACTACGCCATCGTAGACGAGGTTGACTCCATCTTAATCGATGAGGCCCGTACTCCTTTGATCATCTCCGGACAGGGTGACAAGAGCACCGATCTGTATAAGCTGGCGGACAATTTTGCACGCGGCCTGAAAAAAAGTGTCGTTGCTGAATTGGATGACAAGGAAGCCATAGATGACCAAGTCGAAGGCGATTATGTGGTGGACGAAAAGAAAAAGACTGCCACACTGACCAAAAGCGGTATTGCCAAAGCGATTCAGTATTTTAATCAGGAAAATCTTTTCGGAGATTCTGACGGAAATGTAACCGAGGAAAACCTTACGCTTCAGCATCATATCAATCAGGCCATCAAAGCTCGCGGTGTCATGAAGCGTGACGTGGACTACGTCGTGCGGGACGGAGAAGTCATCATTGTTGACGAGTTTACGGGACGTTTGATGCTTGGCCGTCGATACAATGAGGGCCTTCACCAAGCCATCGAAGCCAAAGAAGGCGTAACCGTAGAGCACGAAAGCAAAACTCTAGCCACCATTACATTCCAAAACTTCTTCCGTATGTACGATAAACTGGCCGGCATGACTGGTACCGCACAGACGGAAGCGAGTGAGTTTGAAGAAATTTACGGTCTTGCGGTAGTGGAAATCCCTACGAATAAACCTGTTGCTCGGCAAGACATGAACGACGTGGTGTATAAAACAGAAAAAGCGAAATTCAATGCCGTCATTGAACAAGTTCTGGAATGCCACGAAAAAGGTCAGCCTGTATTGGTTGGTACCATTTCCATTGAAAAGAGCGAACTTTTGAGTGGAATGCTCAAACGCCGGGGCATCAAACACGAAGTTTTGAATGCGAAGTACCATGAAAAAGAAGCGGAAATCGTAGCACAGGCAGGTAAATTTGGCGCGGTGACCATTGCAACCAACATGGCTGGACGCGGCACGGACATTATGCTGGGCGGTAACGCCGAGCACATGGCCAAGGCAGATCTGCGCAAAGAGGGATTTTCCGAAGAATTGATCGTGGAAAGCAACGGTCATGCGGATACGCAGGATGAAGAAATTTTGAAAGTGCGCGCCCGCTACAATGAGCTGGAATCAAAGCACAAAGCGGAAATTTCACAGGAAGCAGAAAAGGTCCGCGAGGCCGGCGGTCTGTTCATCATCGGTACCGAACGTCACGAAAGCCGCCGCATTGACAATCAGTTGCGTGGCCGAGCCGGTCGTCAAGGTGACCCCGGCGCCTCTCGCTTCTTTATCAGTTTGGAAGACGATTTGATGCGCTTGTTCGGCGGCGAACGTGTTCAAAACCTGATGAATTCAATGGGCGTAGAAGAGGATACGCCCATCGAGAACAAAATGGTTTCTGGTAGCATTGAAAGTGCCCAGAAAAAATTGGAAGCGCGCAACTTCTCGATTCGTAAAAACGTGTTGCAATATGACGATGTAATGAACTCTCAGCGTGAGATCATTTATGGTCAACGTCAAAAAGTGCTGGCGGGCGAAGATGTTTCATCCAGTGTTCATGACATGATTCACAAATCCATTGAGTCCAACGCTCGTCTTTTCCTGTCTGGTGAGGTCGCGGATGACTGGGATTTCGATGGATTGAGAAATCATTATCGTGGCTGGCTTGCCAAAGAGGATGATTTCCATTACAATGCCACTGAGCTAGGCGAACTGAAAGTTGAGGATGTAGTCAAAATTCTCACTGAGCGTGCTGACCTGATTTGCCAAAACAAAGAGAAGCGCTATGGCACTGAATTGATGCGTGAATTTGAACGTTTTGTCCTTCTGCGTGTGGTAGACACCCACTGGATGGATCACATTGATGCTATGGAAGAGCTTCGCCGCGGCATCGGGTTGCGCGGTTACGCTCAGCGCGATCCGGTCGTTGAGTATCGTATCGAAGGCTACAACATGTTTGATGCCATGATCGAATCCATTCAAGAGGATACTACCCGTATGCTTTTGACTCTGGAATTACGGCGCGAACAGCCCATTCAGCGCGAACAAGTGGCCAAACCCACTTCGGAGAGCGGTGGTTCTGACGGAAGCATTCAAAAGCAACCGGTCCGGAAGGTTGTAAAAATTGGCCGCAATGACCCATGTCCCTGTGGAAGCGGATTAAAATGGAAAAAATGCACTTGCAAACAGTATCATCCGGACGTTACTTCTTCTCGACAAAATTAAAAAAGTGCCCGCTGCAACAAATGCAGCGGGCACTTTTTCATTTATTTTGAAATCTTTTCATCATTCAGTTCCCGACCGTCAGGGGTATGAGAACCGAAAGATGGAACAAACAAAAACTTTCGAATTGCGAATAGACCTGCAATGGTAACAACGGTTAAAAAGTTTTCAAAGGGTGTAGTATGCTCCACAATCATCTGCCGAGCGATTGCAAACAAAAGAACCTCAATGGCAGAACCGGGAGTATGTTTGGCCATCATTTTAATAAATTCTACTCCGATTACCAAGTTGAACGCATGTCCCAAAAAAGTATTGAATGCATTGGATGCATCCGGATCGGTTAAGATGCCGGAAAGTTCCGCTACCACTCGAAACCCGGTTATGAAAATAGCAGCCAATACCAATACAGAGATTGCAATCTCTACCACACTGGCTAAAAAAGCTACCTTTTGTCGCAGAAATTCTTTCGCCTTCATCCTTTGCTTCTCTCCTGCCGGAAAATTTATACAATAACCTTATCATATACAGGAAAACGCTGTCAACCATTTTGGGGTATGAAAAAAGAGAGCTGCCGGTTACGACAACTCTCCTTTTTTCTCTGTTTTATGGCCGTTTTGCCAGCGGCATCGCTACTGTCAACAGTGCCCAAGCCATCTGATAAAGCAAAACTGCTCCCAGCGAAATACTCCCCAAACCTGCATAAAATGCCAAAAGAATGCCAAACCCAGCACTTAAGATAATTGCTGCCGCTTGCACAATTCGCGCCAGACGCTCTCCGCTTGCCGCGCTTGCAGCAGCACGCATGCCTCCCAAAAAGGAAGCGCAAGTACCTGAATGCACCATAATTCCTTCGCTCTCTGCACGATAGGCCGTTTCTGCCTGAAGAACATCGCACTCTGGCCTGCTCAGCACTTTAATCGTCCCCTTGGGGATTCGATAGGTACTGGCAACCAGCTTGGAAGTAACGTTGAAATCGTCCGATTGTACCAACACACTAATTCCGCTTTGGGCCAGCCGATCCAAAATTTTACGAGCGCCCGCATTGGGACGATAGCTGACCAAAAACATTCCATATAGCTTTCCGGCTACTGCCATATAAATTGGTGCCATACGGCCATTTTTAGTGTATTTATTCTCATAATCCATACTGGGCAACTCAATGTCGTGCCGCTGCATCATAGCACGGTTACCGATAATCACACGATTGTGTTCGATCCATCCGGTAAAGCCATATCCAGTTTCTTTATTAAGGCTTTCAACCGTATAAAGCAGCTTTTCATTGTTCTGAATAATCTGCAGGAAAATTTCCCGCAGCGTAACACAGTTTTTGACCAACATACTGGCGCCATACAGAATCAGAACATCTAAACGTTCCTTTTCAAATGTTTTCATCCCGTGAAGCTGCACGCTTCCAACTGGGAAAAGATCGCGGTCACTGAGAAGAACGGTATTGACACGTCCCAGAGCATCCACCGCGCTGGGACCGGGAATGACTGCTTTGTGACGCGCTGCAAACCGCTGCATCAACTGCGCAGGGACCGCATATACCAACGTACAGGCAAGAGGAGCAGCCAGACACAGCGCTCCCGCCAGCCCCGATAGCGCAGGCAAAAATGCTTTTGCCTTTATGCCACAAATCACTGCCGCCAACAAACCCGCTCCTGCCATAATATAAGAAAGTCTCTGGGCTGCTGCGTCATTGATTCGTGCGGAAAAACTTTGACTCAAAAAGCCCCGCACCAAAGCCGTTGGGCGGCTGACCAAAAGTTTTGGATCCGGCTCTCCCAGTCCACTACACAAACGGCGGGTCAACTGTTCTTTGGGAAGGATAAAAGCAGCCGCATGTTCTGCACCAGATGTTGCCAGTTCAAAGTTCTGACAAATCACGCGAACCTGCATCCATTTTCCAACCGCATTCATGAACAAAAGCAACGCTGCGACCGGTGCAAACAATGTGATTTTATCAGGGTCATACGAATCGGTTGCAAACAAAAATGCCACATTTTGTAAAAGCGCTCCCGTAACCGCCAGCGAACAAAAACTGTCCGTTGTGGGATCGTGAAGCAAGCCTACAAATCCGGTCCCAATGGTTGTAATGGAAATCAGCGCACTTGCCGCCAACAGAATGAAATTGGCCAGCAAAAAGTACAACGGCTCGGCATGCGCATCTAACATTTGAAACGGCGGCAAACCGTTTTCGGGCGCAGTGAATCCCAAGTACATCAAAACAATCGCAATGGCACCTGTGACAGCGCAGCGGATGATTCTTGTTTTACGCATATCCGCAAGATTGGATGCCACAGCGGGTGCATCTGAGAGATTCTGATATTCTTCAATATCCTCCCTCTCCAGCTCTTCCTCACCATAAGCATCTGCTGGCGGGGTAACCGCAAAATCATCTCCTGTAAGCGTGACATCAATTTTAGCCCGGCGTTTTGGCTTTGCCTTGGAAAGATCCTCTTCCTGCGCACCTGCAATGGCTTGTGCCAAAGCAGCCGCACTGACTTTTTGACCGGAATCTTTCGGCGTAATTTTATTTTTGGGCAAATCCAGTGTAATGGAATCCCACTTTGAATAGGGAGAAAACTCAATCGAAGGAGAATTAAATGGAGCGGACTTTTCTTCGGATGCATTTTGTACCGGCATCTCCTGCACACCAACATCCGCCGGTTCCCCCATTATCTCTTCCTCTGGGAACTCTGAGCTTTCTTCTTCGTTTGTCTTCTGGAATTTTTTGAGAATTCCACTCAAAAAGCTGCGCTTACGCCCGGTCACCTCATCCATGGCCGCACGATCTGTCGCTACGGTCGTACCAAAGAAATTGCGGAAAGCGTCGTCCACTTCCACATCTCCAAACCGTTTTCCATCCATGCTGTGGTCCACGGAATCAGGCTCCTGCTGAAGCATCTCCTGATCTTTTTTCTCTTGAAGCGACTTTTCCTGCTCCATCTCGGTCAGGCGGCGTCGAACCTCTTCCTGAATTGCAAATTGAGCAGAGCTATGAATGGTATTGCGTGCCTCACGCACTGCCTGTTCCATAATTCTTTGCCGCTCTGCCTCTTGTTTTTGCGCTTCTGTCTCTGTAAAAAACTTAATGGAAGGAAGCTCCAATGTAATAGGTTCTTTCTTGTCTTCATCTTCCATATCGTCCAAGGGTACGTCAATCTGCGGCTTTGGACGTTCTGGCTTAGCTTTTTCCTGCGTTTTTTGTTCTTCCGGCTCCGGTTGTTCATCCTTTTGTTCCGGTTCAACATCCGAAACATCTTGTTCCGACTCATCCGAATCTTCTTGGTCTGTAAGATTCATCTGAGCGCGCACACTTTCCCGTTCTTCAGAAGTATAACTTTCTGCCGGATCCGGCAAAAGAATCGGCTCTTTATATGCAGGTTTTTTCGCCTCGAAACCAAGGCCCCGCATAATCTCATCCAATTCAGCATCCCGGCTCTTACGTGTAGAAGGCGACTCCTTTCGTTTCTCTGAAGCGCCCACACTGGCGCGCTTCTGCTGCACCTGTGCCAGAATATTATCAATTTCAGAATCCCGGACATAGTCCTTGTTCTGTGCACTCAATGGGAACCCCCCGTTCATAAAGCCGCGTCAACTCACTGCGTGCGTTGGCGCATGATCTCATACAATAAAATACCCGTGGCAACCGACACATTGAAGCTGTCCACGCCTGTGGTCCCGCCTGCCATGGGCAACGAGACTACTCCATCGCACAAACTCTTGACCAGCGGGGACACTCCGGTTCCCTCACTGCCTGCTACCAATGCGACCGGACCGCGCAAATCCTGTCCAAAAACTGCCGGACCATTCATATCTGCACAATAAACAAATACATTTTCTTTTTTCAACGCGCGCACAGCCTGCCCGATATTGGCCACTCGGGCAATTGGAATCCGAGCTGCCGCACCCGCGCTGGCCTTGAGCACCGTTGCCGTGACAGACACGCCGCCACGTCTTGGAATAACTACCCCGTGCACTCCACACAACAGCGCCGTCCGAATGAGCGCTCCTAAATTGTGAGGATCTTCCACACCATCGCAGAGTAAGACAAAGGGGTCCTGTCCCTTCTCCCTTGCCTCATTCAAAACCTGCTCCAATGTAACATAAGCAACATTGGCTGCCCAGGCGGCCACGCCCTGATGGCTCTGCGTACCACACATACTGTCCAGTTTGACTGCACGCACACGCTTCACAACTGCCCCTGCTTGTTTAGCCAGCGCCGTGTAATAAGCGATTTGTTTGGGCTGCATCGTGTCCTGTACATACAGTGTGTCCACTGCGCCACCACTCTTCAAAAGCTCCGTCACAGCATTCTTGCCGTAGACCAGCGTCGTATCTTTTCCTTCTTGCGCTCTTGCCTGCTCCATAAGCTCTCCCTGCAAAGCCGCCTGCCACATGGCATAAGACGGCATGATAGTATTCCGTTATATTATAGCATAGAAGCAAGGAATTTTCTATCTTTTTCATGTTTTTTCTTTGTGCGCCTCTACAGCAACCATTGCACCGCCAAAAGCACCCCTGCCACAACCAATACCGCACCAATTGCCCAAATCCATGTTTTTGAAGGAACGCGATGCCAAGTAATTAATTTCTGCGCGTACGTTCTTGCAGTCTCTTCCTGAGTACCCAACTTTATGGCTGGACATCCTGGTTTAAAAAAGACCAGGATTTTCTCAATGTTTTCATCTCCCGGTTCTTGCACTTCCACTACGTCGCGGCGAACCCCCTTCATCCCAACCATCCTTTCTCGTTATTTCTTGAAAACAGTTTGGGATAAACACTGTCAAAATAAACAGTTTTTTCCAATCTACTTAAGGCACAATTTCCTCTTGTGACTTCTGACAAGCCAGTTATACAACTTGTAAAAGGAAAAAATTCCCTATTGAATGTTGAAAACTCTGTTGAAACTGTGGAGAACCTTTTAGTTTTCCCCAAAAAGCGGCTGTTGAAACCTGGTTTTAAACATAGTTTTCAACTGCATGTTAAAAACTTTTCCACAAAACAAAATGTTTAAATTTTCCTGTCAAGATTTCAAAACGGATATTTTTCGGATAAAAGTAACCAAATTTTCTCTTTTTTGCACAGAGTAAAATTAAAAGCGTGTCCCCTTTACACCTCCAAAAAGTTGTCCTATTTTTCCGGTACACTCTTGCTTGACATCGACTTACACAAGGATTTATGATTAGATGGTAATCGAAATAATAAACTTTTCGAGGAGGTTTTGCATGGGATTTGAAAGTACCTTCAAAGCATTATCGGATCCAACGCGACGTCACATCCTGGAATTGCTGCGTCGCGGGCCTCTTTCCGCCGGAGAACTTGCAAGCTCTTTTGGAACCACTGGCGCCACGATTTCTCATCATCTTTCTGTATTGAAGGAAGCAGAACTTGTAACAGACGAAAAACGTGGAAAATACATTTACTATGAATTGAACACCAGCGTCGTGGAGGATATCATGGCCTGGGTCGCAGGTTTGATACAGGAGGAAGCTCATGAAAAGAATCAATAGAACAGAAATTTTGATTTGGATCCTGGCCATACTGCCATTGATTGCCTGCGTTGTGTGTATGCCTTTT
Source organism: uncultured Ruthenibacterium sp. (assembly GCF_963558415.1). Classification (NCBI taxonomy): domain Bacteria; kingdom Bacillati; phylum Bacillota; class Clostridia; order Eubacteriales; family Oscillospiraceae; genus Ruthenibacterium; species uncultured Ruthenibacterium sp. The sequence continues at coordinate 12,966 of NZ_CAUWGY010000052.1, forward strand.
CTTCCGGATAAGGTTCCGATGCACTGGGGAATAAACGGACAGATCGATCGATATGGCAATCGTTCCGAACTGATATTGCTGGCTGCCACAGGGCTGGGAATCGCTCTGCTATTGAAATTTGTGCCACGCTTAGACCCCAAACGACAAAATTATGAAAAATTTAAGGGTGGCTATACCGCTATTCGTCTGAGCCTTAGTTTATTTTACATGTTCATGATAGCGCTTACGCTGTTCATCGCATTTTTCCCCCACGCCGGAGCCGCTGTGAGCATGGACCGTTTGTGTACAGGTGCCATCGGGATTCTTTTTTGCATCATGGGAAATTTCATGCCCAAATTCCAGCACAACTATTTCTGCGGAATCCGGGTTCCTTGGACATTGTCAAGTTCCGACAATTGGCGCCGCACGCATCGTTTTGCAGGACCCATTTGGTTTGTGTGCGGACTTGGAATTCTTGTATGTGCTTTTTTGCTCCACGGTCAGATGCTCTATATTGCAATGATTATTTTTGCAGTGCCACTGCTTGTGCTCCCCATCCTCTATTCTTATCTTCTATTTCGAAGGACATCCAAGGACGAAAAACAGCCTCCTGAAGATTAAAACGAAATCAATTGCGTTTTTTACACAAACGCAATTGATTTTAACTGCTTTGTGCGGTATACTAATAAGCAGTTAATTGTTTCACAAAGGCGCACTGCGCCCATTTCACTTTGAGAGGAGCACCATTATGTTGGTAAGCGCAACTGAAATGCTGAAAAAAGCCCGGGACGGCCATTATGCGGTCGGCCAGTTCAACATCAACAACCTGGAGTGGACCAAGGCCATTCTTTTGACTGCAGAGGAGCTCAAAAGTCCTGTAATCCTGGGCGTTTCTGAAGGCGCAGGAAAATACATGACTGGATTTAAAACCGTTGCAGCTATGGTAAAAGCTATGGTTGAGACTCTGAATATCACCGTGCCTGTTGCACTTCATCTTGACCACGGCACTTATGAAGGTGCCAAGGCTTGCGTAGAGGCCGGATTCTCCTCTATCATGTTTGACGGCAGTCATTATCCCATCGAAGAAAACATTGCCAAAACCACAGAGTTGGTCGCACTGGCACACGCCAATGGTCTTTCTATTGAGGCCGAGGTCGGTTCTATCGGCGGCGAAGAGGACGGCGTGATTGGCGCCGGTGAGGTAGCTGATCCGGAAGAGTGTGCCAAAATTGCTAGCCTGGGTATTGATTTCCTGGCTGCGGGCATCGGCAACATTCATGGTGTGTACCCCGCTAACTGGAAGGGTCTGGACTTTGATGCTCTGGACAAAATTCACAATGCTACAGATCACATTCCTTTGGTCTTGCACGGTGGCACAGGCATTCCTTCGGACATGATCCAGAAGGCTATCAGCTTGGGTGTTTCCAAAATCAACGTCAATACCGAATGCCAGTTGAGCTTTGCGGCTGCGACTCGCAAATACATTGAAGAAGGCAAAGACCAGCAGGGCAAAGGGTTTGATCCCCGCAAACTGTTGGCGCCCGGTACGGAAGCCATTAAAGCCACTGTCCGCGAAAAGATGGAATTGTTCGGCTCTGTGGGCAAAGCGTAAATCTTTTGGTTCGATTTTCAAGGCCTGTTGCTGGAGCAGCAGGCCTTGTTTTTTCCCAAATCCTTCCAAACGGAGGACAAATTATGGACGTATTTGACATCATTGGACCTGTGATGATTGGTCCTTCTTCCAGCCACACGGCAGGTGCCGCACGGATCGGCCGCATCGCAAGAGCACTTCTTGGTGAAAAGCCCGTACGTGCACAGGTTGGTCTTCACGGCAGTTTTGCAAAAACTTATAAGGGGCATGGTACAGATCGCGCCATTGCCGGTGGGATTCTTGGTATGGAACCGGACGATGAACGCATCCGCGACAGTCTGTCCACCGCAATACAAGAAGGATTGGATATCACCTTTTCCCCCATTCATTTGGACGATGCTCATCCGAATACGGCTCTCATAACATTGACGGGAGAAAGTGGGCGGCAAATCCAGCTTCAAGGAGCATCTGTTGGGGGCGGCAGCATCCACGTCACCCAAGTCAATGGGATGGCTGTTGACATCAGCGGAGAACATACCACACTGATCGTGCTTCACAAGGATGCGCCCGGTACCATTGCGGCGGTTACGGAAGAGTTGAGCCTACGAAATGTAAATATCTGTAACTTTCGACTGGCTCGGGCCTATAAGGGTGGAACCGCTGTCATGACCATTGAGGTCGACGGCACCGTGGATACGGATTTGAACGGATGTGTGGAAAAGCTGCCTAACGTTCTATCCAGTACAATGCTTCTGCCGGTTTGAGGAGGATTTGAAATGGAATTGGACTTTACAAATTTGGCTTCGCTAATCGCTCAAGCCGAAGAAAAGAAAATTTTGCTTTCAAAACTTGTCCTTGAACTGCAAGCACAGCAAACGGAATCCTCTGAAGAATCTCTTTTTGAAATCATGCAAAACCGCTATTCAGTTATGGCCGAGGCTGTCCGAGCAGGAAGCCGTCCCGACGTTCGTTCCACAAGTGGTCTGACAGGCGGAGATGCGTACCTCATGCACCAAGCTGTGCAAAAAGGAAGTAGTATTGCCGGCTCTTTTTTTGCCGGGGCTTTGGCACGTGCATTGGCCGTCAGCGAATGGAATGCGGCCATGGGCCGCATTGTCGCGGCACCTACTGCCGGAAGCTGCGGAATTTTGCCCGCCGCAGTTCTTACCATGCAGCAAGAGAAAAATTTATCGGAACGGGTCTGCGTAATGAGCTTGTTCACCGCTTCTGCTGTGGGACTGGTGATTGCCAGCAACGCTACTTTGTCTGGCGCCCAGGGAGGATGCCAAGCCGAATGTGGATCGGCATCTGCAATGGCTGCGGCTGCATTGGTTGAACTGGCAGGTGGCACACCATCCATGGTCGGACATGCTGTGGCAATCGCACTTAAAAACACCTTAGGGCTTGTGTGTGACCCTGTGGCGGGACTTGTAGAGATTCCCTGTATCAAACGGAATGCGTCCGGTGTGGCGGGTGCATTGTGCGCTGCGGAATTGGCTCTGGCCGGTATCAAAAGCGCAATTCCGGCTGATGAAGTT
>NZ_CAUWGY010000053.1:0-15851 GCF_963558415.1 uncultured Ruthenibacterium sp.
AACCGTGCCCATCAACAATGTTTAAATTGATTTTCAAATTTTCACTGCTTTCACGTTCTTGAGCAAAACGTTCCAAGTCCTGCACCAAAGTATTGATAAATGTATCGTTCTGAAGATATACAGCTACACCGATACGTAACGTTTGGGGCTCATTTCGAAGAGAAGTCGTACAGCCGCCGAGGGTCAGAACACATGCAAGAACGCAAACACTAGCGATTGAGCGGATAAAGTAACTTTTGATGGTTCGAATCATAAGTGTCTCCTTCCCGAACAACAGAAACTGGAAGTTCGTAATCCTCAACAGGTTCATTCCTTGCGGCAGCGACTGCTTGCGTGACAGCCATATATCCTGCGGCATATTCGCTCCAAGCGGCAAGCGCCATGATTTGACCTCGTTCTAACTGAGCAACGGCGGAATCCGTTACACCTGCCCCATAAATTTTAGCAGAAAGCTCATTTTCCACAGTCTGTTGAACAATGAGATCTAGTACCTTGGCTTCAAAGCACAAAACGATATCTGCTGTTTCCAGTTGATTTTCGGAAGGAAATCCGGAAGATACAATTATCTCAAAACCGTTAGATGCCAAAATCTTTTGGGCCTTTTCCAATCGCTCCACCGTACCGCTGACGTTAGGAGAACCGTTTACCAAAAGTACCTTTCCGCCTTGCGGAAAGTCATAAGCAATTTGATTTGCTAGAAGTTGTCCTACCTGAGCATTGGCAGGATATACGCTCCCGGCGGCTTTTTCCACAGAAGACTCTAAAGTGATGACCGGAAGATGAAAGCCATCAGAGATAAAAGATGAGATTTGTTCGCAGTCAGCGGGATCGACAACAGCCGCATCTACACCTACTTCTGCTTCTCGCTGCAATAGTTCAATCTGGCCTTCGCTATCATTATCTTTTGAGAGAGATAAAAAACGAAGTTCAGCGCCGCAATCTTCCGCGGCTTGTTCCATTCCTTGCCGAGCCGTGGCCCAAAGCATACTATCTGTGTGGCGGGTGAGAATAGAAACTTCTACACGTTGCGGTTTGGCCCCCTCCAGAAAGCGTTCCGGAATCACAAGGCTGAAAATTGTTGCAGCTCCCAGAAGTGCCAGTAAAATCATTTGCCACAGGCGGTGTTTTGATTTCATACTTCCGCCTCCTTTGTATCAGTAGCCAGTCGTTCTTTTGTAAGGACAGGAAGGTGAATTCTTACTAATGTTCCTTCATCGGGCTCACTGTGGAATTCCAGTCCATAATCCGCCCCAAAGGTTAGCTGAAGCCGTCTGTGTACATTTCGCACACCGATTCCGGAGCCCTTGCTGCGAGGCAGCGGCTTGCGTTCATCCAGAAGACCATCAACAACTTCCTGCGGCATACCAAGACCATTATCCTGTACATCAATAAACAAATCGTCACCGTTGCGCCAGACATGAATGGAAATCTCTCCGTCGTCATCCGCAGCCGCCATACCGTGGTAAATTGCATTTTCCAAAATTGGTTGTACGATCAGCTTTAAGGAATATAGACCTTCTGTGTCTGGGTCAGAGCTAATAGCGAAAGAAAATTTGTTTTTGTAACGGATTTTCTGAATGGTCATATAGTGGCTGGCGTGTTCCAGTTCATCGGAAAGAGGAATAATGCTGTTGCCTCTGCTCAGAGAAATTCGGAACAAGCGCCCCAAAGAAGTAACCATTTGAATTGCGTCATCGTAGCGGCCGCTTTCAGTCAACCAGATAACAGAATCAAGGGTGTTGTACAGGAAGTGAGGATTGATTTGCGATTGGAGAACTTCCAATTCTGATCGCCGTTTGTCCTGTTCTTGGGCAATGATATCGTCCATTAGGTGGCGCAATGTCGAGACCATAGAACGAATGGAATGTTCCAAACGTCGAACCTCGTAGCAGCCGCTGTCAGAAACGGGCGGCAATTGCCCAAGTTTCTGAATATCGTTGACAGCACGGTCCAACTCCAGAATCGGCTCTGTAATATATGCCGATAACCAGGCATTGATAAAAATAAGAAGGAAAATTGAAAAAAGAAAAACCGAAATAACAAATAAAATCAGTTGGCCCGTACTCGCATGCAAACCTTTGACAGGAGCCACTCCAATCAGCTTCCATCCGGTATATCCCACGGTTTTTACTGAGATTTGCCGGCGGACTCCTTCAAATTCTTCCCAGTGGACGCCATCTGCCAATTGTGAGGCTTCCAAGTTGTTTTCTTGAAGAAGATTGGCATAAATGAGTTGCTGGCGAGGGTGATAAATGATCTCTCCGTTTCGGTCCACAATGTACAGATAGGCATCTCCAGTCAATTGGGCATTTCGACAGATTTGCTCGATGCCTGAAAAGTTCATATCTACCAATAAAACGCCGCTCTCTGTGGTGCCGCTTCGAGTCAATTCCACCTGACGGCTGATGGAAACTACCCATTTGTATTGATTGTCCGCGGACTCAAATAGATTTTGTACATGCGGAGTAGAAAAATGAATATTTTCAATTTGGTCCAAAGCGGAAGAAAACCAAGGTTGTCGATTCGCACGCGCACTTGCTTTTAAGCTAGAAAGGGGAGTGGAAGCCACCAACCCACCTCGAGAATCAAAGACAGCAATTGAAACCAAATCGTCTCGATTTTCTTCATAAAGCAGCGATAAGCCATCCGATGCAATTCCATAGGTCAAGTCAGAATTTTTTACGATTCGGTAATATACAGTGTCCGAAACGCGCATCATTCTGCGCAAATGACTATCAATGCTTTGTTTGACTTGTTCGAGAACCTTCTGGCTGGCATCGGCCTGCAACTGCTGTGTAGCGGCTGAATATCGAAGAACCAGCGAAGAGCCGATGAATAAAATCCCGACAACTGCAACGGCCGTAAATGATAATGAAATGATTCGTCGTATGCTCATTTTTCGGTAGGAACCAGCAAGTTTTCCCATCAAAGAGCGTACTAACACAGGAATCCTCCTCCTCATTGCAGTGCTTGACGATGTTCTGTGCGATATTTCGATGGACTAATTCCATATTGCCGCTTAAAAACATAGCTGAAATAGTTGGGGTCCAGATATCCCGTTTGCTGCGCAATTAAGTAGGTTTTTTCTTCTGTGTCACGTAACAACGAGGCGGCAGCTTCCATACGAACATTGGTTAAGTAAGCGATAAAACTCATTCCGGTTTCCCGTTTGAAAAGAGTAGAAAAGTAGGCAGGGGAAAGGTGGAGGTGATCGCATAATGTCTCCACAGACAGTTCACCATCCATATAGTGCTCTGCAATAAAAGTGCGCGCTTTATCTACCGCACGAAGTGTTGTATCCGTACGACGTTGATTAAATACTCCCTGCAAAAGCAGACAACGCTGTTCGACCCAAAGCCCTAGCTCTGCGGGCGAGGAGAAATCAGTGAGTTGTACGGCACCGGAAAAACCCGGCCCAAAAACAGATTCAAGAGAGATATCCGCTGTTCGGGCAAGTCGAATCAAACATGTGAGAAGTTCCAAAAAGAAACATTGATATTGACTTAAGGTGGTTTCACGAGCTCGCTGAATGATGGTGTTTAAAAACTGCCTGACCTTTTCGGGCGTTCCCAGCTTAACCACGTTTATAAGTTCGCGTTCATCTGCTTCGCCAAAGATAAGTTGCGTTGTTTGAGGCGGTTCCAAATCGCCAATATAAAATGTACGTCCAGCTCCTAAAAGCATGCGGTAATCCAACGCTGCCTCCGCTCCTCTGGCAGAGCGGGCAAGATTGGAAAGAGCATCAACGGGAGCGCCAATGCCAATGGTAAGATTCAGACGTAGAACTTTTTCTGCTATCGCACGAATGCGCTCCAGTTCATGAATCAGCGTGTAGATTTGCACATCATCTGGAAACGAGACCAAAAGTGCCACATCGTCGTCGTATAAAAGCCAATGAGTGTCGCAACCGGCGAGTGAAAAATTTTCTTGGCAAAAGCCCTGAACGGACAAAAGAATCAAATCATCCGGATCGTCGCCCAGTGAACTTACATGAATCCGGGCGGTAACCCAGTTTTTTCCCGAAAGGGAAATCTCATAACGGGCCGCACGTTCGGCAATTTGTCCTTCTTTCAGTCGCCCATCAAGAATTCGCGAATAGAATAACCCACGTAGAACAGGAAGGCTGTCTTCGTATCGTTGACGCAAAATTTGTACGTTTTGCTGTTCTGCACGGTGTGCATCCATATCCTCCCTAAGACGAGCCAAAACCTGAGAGAGTTCAGCCGCATTGATGGGTTTTAAAAGATATTCAAAAACATTCATTCCAATCGCCTGACGGGCATATTCGAAATCATCGAATCCAGAGAATACAATTAGCCGAACGGCCGGTAATTGCTCTTTGAGTCGACGGCAAAGTTCTAAGCCATCCATAAAAGGCATTTTAATATCCGTAAGAACAACGTCAGGATTTAGTTGTTCCGCCAGTTCAAGTGCGTCTTCGCCGTTACCCGCTTCTCCGGAAAGAGTGAAGCCAAGGCGGTCCCAGTCGATTTTCCTTCGGATTCCGGCGCGGAGTTCTTCCTCGTCGTCCACAAGAAGAACACGGTAACCTTCCATATGTCAACTCCTCCTCTCACCATGATTATAACATAGAACAGTACTGTGTATAGCTGTCTGTATAAGTTTTATAAAAACCGGCCGTCCGATAAAGCGAACGGCCGGTTTGAAATATTTTTTAAAGGCTTATTTTTTGACCAGATATTTACGCATATCCAATGCGCAGGCAAAGAGAATGATTCCGCCTTTGATTGCGTACTGAAGATTTTGATCCATACCAACCAAGGGAAGAGCCACAAAAATCAGACGAAGCATGATAACGCCAATGACAATGCCGCTGATCTTACCGATACCACCTACAAAGGATACGCCGCCGATAACACAGGCTGCGATGGCATCAAGTTCATAGTTTACGCCGGTGTTTGCAGTATTGGATGCGATACGGGCGGACTCAACAAATCCGGCCCAGCCGTACATGGCGCCAGCCAAGGCAAATACGGCAATGGTGGTGAGAAATACGTTAACGCCGGAAACCCGAGCGGCTTCTTCATTGGCACCCAGAGCGAACATGTTTTTGCCAAAAGTGGTTTTGTTCCAAATGAACCACATCAAGCCGGTAAGTAAGATAGCATATATTACATAGTTCGGAATTTGAATGCTTCCGCCGGCAAAGTTGAGAAGGGGAGGATTGCCTACAACAAAATTACGATATTCATCCGTGAGGCTGGAAATGGCCATGCCGTTATTGTTACCTGCCTGCACATAGAACAGAAGGATGGTATAAAGAATCAGTTGTGTTGCCAAAGTTACGATAAAGGGATGCAGTTTGAATTTTGCAACAAAAAATCCGTTGAATGCGCCGATAAAAGCACCAATGGCAACGACGATAATGATCACGACAGGAATAGGAAGTGCGCCGATGCTAGGCCACATTTTATTTGCGATATCTGACTTTTGGAGCAGAGAAGCAGCGATACAAGCCGTAATACCGACCGCACGGCCGGCACTCAAGTCTGTACCTGTCAATACAATACATCCTGCAATGCCGAGTGCTACCGGTAGGTATGCAGCAGTCAAAGAAAGCAGGTTAATCAGAGAACTGGCAGATAAAAAGCTTGGCTGCGTGATAGCAACATAGACAGCAACCAGAAGCATAATAATGATTAATGCATTGTTGAGCAGGGCGTTGCCGATCTTTTTTCCGCTCAGCTTCTGAGCCTTGGCGGCAAGCGCTTTCGATTCATTACTCATAGATGATAACCTCCTCATTTAAACATACTTAGCCGCCAAGGTAAGGATTTCTTCCTGGCTGGTATTCTTTGCGTCAACTTCTCCGGCAACTTGACCGCCTGACATAACAATGATTCGATCGCATACACCCAGCAGTTCCGGCATTTCAGAAGACACCATGATGACACCCTTTTCTTCTTTGGCCAAATCGATGATTAATTGATAAATTTCATATTTTGCACCAACATCGATGCCGCGAGTAGGTTCATCCAAAAGCAAAATTTCAGGTTTGGTCAAAAGCCAACGCCCGATAATAACTTTCTGTTGGTTGCCGCCAGACAAAGAGCGGATTTGCGTGTGCTGACTTGGAGTTTTGATGTGCATAGCCTGAATGGCCCAGTCTGTATCCTTGCGCATCTTTTTGTCGCTTAAGAATACTCCACCTACAAGATAATCTTTTAAGCTGGAAATGACGGTGTTCTCCTTGATGTCGCGAATTCCAAAAATGCCTGTAGCGCGACGTTCTTCTGTCAAAAGAGCAAAGCCGTTTTTAATCGATTCGCGCGGAGAGCGGTTTTGAATTTGCTTGCCATGAAGTGTGATGGAGCCGCCTTCACGAGTCATAGCTCCAAACAGGTTTTCTAGTACTTCCGTACGTCCAGAGCCGTCTAATCCGGCAATTCCGAGAATTTCACCTTTCCGCAGTTGGAATGTAGCGTCCTTTAGACGAGTGTATTTTCCCGCGATGTGCTGAACATCCAGGATAACATCTCCCGGAACGTTTGTTTTGGGAGGGAAGCGGTTGGTCAGCTCACGTCCTACCATCAGCTTGATGATTTCGTCCATCGTTAGTTCTTTGGCGGCGCGTGTAGCGACCCACTGGCCGTCACGCATGATGGTCACATCGTCACTGATGCGCAGGATTTCTTCCATTTTGTGAGATATGTAGATGATGCCGCAGCCTTTGTCACGCAACATATTGATGATGCGGAACAAATGCTCAACCTCGGTTTCGGTCAATGAAGATGTCGGTTCATCAAATACAATAATTTTCGAGTCATAGGAAACCGCTTTGGCGATTTCAACCATTTGCCGCTGAGAGACCGGCAAAGTGGACATAATTGCTTTGGGGTTGACCGTGACGCCCAATGTTTCAAAAATTTCTTTGGTGCGTTTGGCCATGCCGGATTCGTCCACCATGATTCCGGCAATTTTAGGATAACGTCCCAGCCACAGGTTGTCTTGGACGCTGCGGGTCAGAGCTTGGTTCAATTCCTGATGAACCATTGCCACGCCGTTTTCCAGGGCTTCTTTAGAATTTTTGAAATTTACTTCTTTTCCATCAAGACGAATGGTTCCTGCGTCTCGATGGTAAATGCCGAAAAGGCATTTCATCAATGTGGATTTTCCGGCTCCGTTTTCACCCATCAGAGCGTGAACCGTTCCAGGCCGTACGGTAAGATCTACTTGATCAAGGGCCTTTACGCCGGGAAAGTTCTTGCAGATGCCGCGCATCTCCAGCAATGCTGGCTGCTCCATATATTTCCTCCTCTCTTAATCAGGAAGAATGCTTTGCTGAACACAAAAAGCGTCCAGAAGAAAACCTTCTTCATGTCAGGGCTAAGCGGGGCTGCCCAAAATGGCGGCCCCGCTTGGCTGTTTGGTTGTGTTGGGGCGATCTCAGATGTCAGATTGTTTTAGTCGGAAGTGCCGTCGTACATCTGATAGGGAACACGAATCTTCGCCACGTCGTCGTCTACGGTGAACTGGTCGGTATTGGCCATCAGTTCAGCGCCATCCTGTACATTTTTAACCAGGGTGTTGATGGTGGAAGCCATGCCAACTGCGTCCTGTTTGATAGAACCGGTCATGTTGCCGGCTTTGATCAGTGCCTTGGCAGAATCGGTAGCGTCCACGCCGAAAACGGGAATGATGGTGGTGCCTTCGCCGTTGTTGTAACCGACATTCTGGAGAGCGGCAATTGCGCCTTCGGCCATGCCGTCGTTGTTGCAGATAATCAGCTCAACCATGTTGTTGTTGTCTTTGTTGTAGTTGCCCAGCAATGTAACCATGTAGTCGTTAGCGGCCTGTGCGGACCATTTGCCTGCTGCGTCTACAAGATATTTGGTGGAAGCTTTGGAATCATAGTAAGCCAGTTCGGGTTTTCCAGCCTCTGTCAGAAGAGCGTTGGCATCTTCGACGGAATACTGTGTGCGAGCTTCTGCCTCAGCGTTGCCCTCTTGGCCTTTGAACAAAACGTAAGAGATTGTTCCGTCACCATTCAAATCAACGGTATCGTAGTTCGCCAGCAAATACTCACCGATCATTTCGCCCTGCATATGGCCAGCATCGGGAGCGTTGGTTCCGACGAATGCGCATTTTTCATAGCTGTTGATTACATCGTTGTCAGCAACCTCACGGTTGAAAAAGATCACGGGAATGTCGGCAGCTTTGGCCGCGTCCACAATGTCTTTAGCAGGGTCGGAAGTGGAGGTTTCTACGATGTTTACGATCAAGAGATCGGAGCCGGCTGTAATGGCTGTTTTAACTTGGTCGGTCTGTGTGGGCTGAGAACCGCCAGCGTCCCAGTTCTTGGGTTCGATGCCCATTTCTTTTAGTTGCTCGTCCATAGCGGTACGGACTGTGGAAATGTACACATCGGAGAAGTCGTAATAGAATACATCGACTTGCAAATCGGATGTGTTTTGCGCGGTAGCGGAATTCGATGTGCTGCCAGTCGCAGTGGAAGCAGTGCTTTGACTATTGGAAGAGCCGCTGCAAGCTGCGAACATTCCAACAGCCATAATGGCGGAAAGAAGAAGTGCAAGTTTCTTTTTCATGGAAGTATCCTCCTACAAGTTTTGCGTTTCAGGATGCATTCGCATCTCTCATCTGCTGTTATTGTAGTGGGATTTTTCTTTGAAATCGATAGAAAATTCTTCTGTAATATAGGAAATTCCTTGGGTCATACGTCGTATTGCACAGTCAAATAAGGGGTTTGTTGGGTAAAATGGCAGTTTTTAATCCTTCTAACCGATTTAAGAATATATTTTTATGCAATGGATGAAATAAAAAGCGGCCGGACGGTATACGCCGTCGGGCCGCTTTTTATTCTTTTAAGATTGCATTTGCTGGGCGATTTCAGACTCACAAGCGCGCATGGCGCACAATGTTTTGTCCAGCAACATATCCAAATCCCAGCCGAGCATTTCTGCCCCCTGACGAATCACGTCACGAGAACAGCCTGCTGCAAATTTTTTATCCTTGAATTTTTTCTTAAGACTTGAAAGCTCCATATCTTGTACACTTTTCGAAGGGCGCATACGTGCAGCGGCACCGATTAGTCCAGTCAATTCATCACAGGCAAATAAGACCTTTTCCATTTCGTGCTCCGGTTGTACCTCACTGCACAGACCATAGCCATGGCTGCATATTGCGTGAATACAGGCTTCATCCGCACCAATTTCTGCGAGAAGTTCGGGCGCCTTTTGACAGTGTTGATCAGGATACTGTTCAAAATCGACATCGTGCAAAAGCCCCACGATTGCCCAAAAATCTGCCTCATCCTCATAACCAAGCTCTTGGGCGAACCAGCGAAGGACAGCCTCCACAGTATAGGCATGTTGAAGATGAAAGGGTTCTTGGTTGTACTTTTTGAGCAGTGCGAGAGCGTCTTGTCTTGTAACCATTATAAAACCTTCCTTTTAAATTGCATCAAACGCAACGTTACTCTTCTTTCGGCAAGGACTGCATATACTCATCCATTGCCTGTGCAACAGCTTTAGAGTGTGCTACAGCCTCGACCACAGTGCGGGCTCCATTGACAACATCTCCGGATGCAAAGATGCCAGGACGAGTGGTATGTCCGCTTTCATCGGCTTCAATCAGGCCACGAGAATTCGTGTCAATTCCTTTGGTGCTGTTTACAATACGATTCAAAGGTCCTTGGCTGATAGAGATAATTACACTGTCAGCAGGATAAAGTTGTTCCGAACCGGGGACAACTTCGCGCGTGCCGTCCTCTTTTTTAACTACATCGGCGAAGATAACTCCTTCGTCCCTGATTTCGACCGGTGCCTTATTATATACAAATTCGACACCTTCCAAAACAGCATATTCAAATTCATGTTTAGATGCAGCAACCCCTTCGTCGCGGGAAAAACATTGCAGATAACGCACCCCTTTGCGCAATGCGGTACGTGCCACATCCATGGCCGCATTTCCCGCACCGATGACAATGACGCGTTCTCCCAGATGATAACTGTCAGGATTGTTTAAATAATTGATACCGAAATGAACATTCCCCAATGTTTCACCTTTGATATGAAGTGTGTTGGGCTGCCAAACACCTGTACCAATGAAAATGGCTTTGTATCCATCACGGAACAAATCGTCGATCCCGATGGCTCCGCCAATGACAGTATTGGGACGCACCTTGATTCCTTTTAATCGGAGATGTCGATATTCAAAGTCATCCAAGACGCTTTTGGGAAGACGAAATTCTGGAATTCCATAACGAAGAACACCACCAATTTTATCCTTGCTTTCAAAGATAGTAACCTGATATCCTTTGCGAGCAAGGATGACCGCAATGGTCAATCCGGCAGGGCCAGAGCCAATGATCGCTACCCGAATTCCATTGGAAGGAGCAGGACCTCTCACCATTTTACTGGAATAAGTGCTGGAAATATAATTTTCAATGGTTGAAAAATGGACAGGAGCCCCTTTCTTCCCGAGAACGCAATGCCCCTCGCATTGATTTTCGTGATTGCATACCAAACTGCAAACAGTTGTCAAAGGGTTGTTTTCAAATAGTTTCCAACCGGCATCATCCAAGTGGCCATCTAATAAAAGGCGAATCACTTCCGGAATGGGGGTGTGAATGGGACATCCTTTTTGACACTGTGGAACTTTGCAGTTCAAACAGCGTTGCGCCTCATCGAGAACATGCTGTGCCATGATTTTCGCTCCTTTCTATTTTATAGATGATTGATAAACGTTTCACAATATGGATTTTTCGCTCATGATTATTTTACTATAAAAGAGCCTGAGGAACAAGAGGAAATCCATTGCGTCGTTGACGGATTACACGCTGCTGTAAGAAAAAACTGCAACACAATACAAAAAATAAAAGCCCAAACCTTTGGTTCGAGCTTTCAGTTTTATTTATTAAGGACCTGGACGGACGGCTTCTTCTCTTCTGCGTAAAATCAGCCCAATGTTTTTGCGGAATACAAATAAGGAGACGATCGGACTAATAATATCAGAAATTGGTTCCGCAAAGAAAACATATTGTGGAGCAAAAAATACGGGAAGTAAGAATAACGCAACAAAGTACACGAACTTGCGGAAGAAGGAAAGCGGCAGAGAAAGGCGAACTTGTCCAATGGCAGTGAGAGAGTCTACCAACTCATATTGAAGCCCTAAAGGTAAGATAGCCAAAGTGCAGATTTTGATGGCATCGTACGCAAGAGAAGAAAGATTCGCATCCTGTGTAAACAAACGAACAAAAAGAGGGCCGGCCAGATGGGCCAGGACAAATAGAATTCCGGTATAGCCCATACACATAATTGAAATTCGTCGAATCGCTTGCCGTACACGCTGAGTATTGCACGCTCCGTAATTGAATCCCAAGATGGTTTGCGTTCCACCGCTGATTCCGCCTAAGGGCATAGTCACAACAAGCATAAAACTCTGCGCGATGGTGGCACATGTTACAAGCGAATCGCCTTGTTCAGGACCACCATAATGTTGCAGAACTGCATTCATGGCAATGATCATTACATTATCAATGGCAATGATAATGAATGGGGTAAATCCAATCTTCAAGACCTGACGCATCAGAGAGAAACGGTATCCGCCAAATTGGATGCGGACAGGAACACGCTTGGAAAATAGAAACGACAACACAAAAATGCAACTTCCGAGCTGGGATAGTACAGTGGCCAAAGCTCCGCCCTGTACACCCATATCGAACACAAAAATGAAAATAGGGTCAAGGACGATGTTGAGAATCGCTCCGAGCATTACACTTATCATACCGATTTTGGCAAAGCCCTGGCAAATAATGAACTGGTTCATACCGGTAGATAATAGCGCAAAAGGCGTGCCAAGCAAGTAAATAGTGAAATAGGCCATGGCATAGGGATAGGTCGTTTCGCTGGCTCCGAAAGTTAAAAGCATGACGTCTCGAAAAGGGAAAATAAAAGCCATCAAGACTACCGACAGGACGCACAACATCAAAAAACAATTGGCCAGGATTTTTTCCGCATATCGAAGATTTTTTTCACCCATGCTGATGCTCATCAAGGGTGAACCGCCAATGCCAATCAGAAAGGCAGCACTTCCGACCAATGTTACAACGGGACCACAAACGCCGACGCCCGCCAGTGCGACATCTCCTACCTCGGGAATATTTCCAATGTAAATGCGATCAACAATACTATACAGAACGCTAACAAATTGTGCCAGCATACTGGGAATGGCAATACGCCACACCAAACGGCCGATGTCATCTCGACCAAGGTCGTTTTCCATTTTCAACGCAAATTCGCTCCTTCACCCGTAAAACGCCCCGTGAATTTTCACGGGGCGTTTTACAATTTCCATCTGGATTATACAATGAAGCAAGCATATTGGCAAGGCGTTCAAGCAAAAATGTTTCGCATTCCGGCGCGTTCGGTACGGGAGGTAATCGCATCAATATCCATAGTTAAAAGGCGCCTTTGTTCCAGATGTTCCATGAGCACAGATCCTGAAAAAGTATATTTTTTATCTGCTCCACCGGGGCGGAATGTTTGCTGATTGACCCATGTGATGGCTTCGCCGGTTGCTAGCGAACGCGGAAGCGTCAACAGGTTTTCCCCCTTACAAAGACGAGTGGCGTTGTATCCAGCCAGAACACCGGTTACAATGGCCTCGGTATGTCCTACCAAAGGCCCCGCTTTTTCTCCTGCGCAAAGGAGATTTTCCATGCCTCGTACTCGTAATGCGTCGTCACGAGGGGCCATGGCCATAAAGCGAACAGAATTTCCTTTCCCGCCTGCGTAAGGGTCTTCGTAACGAGCACAGGAGAATCCTGGAATCTGATGCAATTTTTCCATGGGAAAAAAAGGCGTCATCATTTTGGCGTGTCCTGTATCCAAAAGTACAATGTTCTCGGCATAGGCCGCGTGTGCATACTGCTGACAGGCTTTTTGAGATAGATGATCCTCTCGAAGATGCAATGGAATTGGTACAATGGCAACTCCGTTTTCATTTAGCTCTTGCTGTAGCTCCAAAGAAAGAGATTCTTTCATCAATTTGCACGAACCACTAAACGCACCGGCATTTTCTCCTCGGTGTGCACGATATTCAGGTACACCCGCAAGGGCGGTTAGGCTTAGTCTTCCGCCAAAAGATGGACAGCGCAATACACACATAGCACATCCAGACCCATACTTGGTACAATTGACTGTAGGACCGGCTGTTCCGGTAGTATCGATAAAGGCATCGGCTGCATAACGCTGTCCGGCAGGAGTTTTTACCGCAAGCAGCCGTGAACCGGATAAAATAGCGCTGACAATGCGGGACTGTAAATGAATCTCTACTCCGGCGCTGCGAAGAAGTTCAAAAACAGATGTGGGCATTTTGGCAATATCGTAAAGACTGGCGTGCTGGTGGCCGGGGAAACATACATTCTTGTGACGGGTATTTTGGTCCATTAGCCGGAACAGTTCGCCGCCACCCATAGCAAGCATTTCTTCCGCAGCGGTAAAACGACCGTTGTTTCGGAAAATTCCGCCAGCAAGTCCGGTGCCAAGCAACATATCCGTGCGTTCAAACAAACTAACATGTGCGCCACTTTTGGCCGCCTGATATGCGGCTGCGCATCCGGCCCAACCGCCTCCTACAACAATGATTTCCATGAGTGATTCAGCTCCTTTTGTGTTATTGTATGCAAAAAGGCGGCACGGTTTGCGCTATAAAAATGAAAAAATATTTACGGGGCCTTTGGTTTTCGCTATGATAAAAATATGGACAAAGGGGTGACCAAATGATTGATAAAGTATTGGGAACAATCAATGATTTTATGTACACGTATCTTTTGATTTTTCTTTTGGCAGGAGCCGGAGTGTATTTCACGGTACGAACAAGATTTGTCCAGTTGCGCAGAATTGGTGATGTGCCGGCGATTTTGAAGGAAAAGTCACAAAATGAACAGGGAGAAAAAAGCGTATCCTCATTTCAGGCATTAATGATTTCTACAGCTTCTCGCGTAGGAACAGGTAATATTGCTGGGATTGCCACTGCATTGGCGGCCGGAGGGCCAGGTGCAGTGTTTTGGATGTGGTTAATGGCGGTGATTGGCGGAGCTTCTGCTTTTGTAGAATCTACGTTAGCGCAGATTTACAAGGTCAAAGACGGCTCTTCCTTTCGGGGCGGCCCTTCGTATTATATTGAGCAGGCGCTCCACAGCCGCAAATGGGGAGTCGTATTTTCTTTAACATTGATTGCATGTTTTGCATACGGCTTTAATGGTCTTCAGGCGTACAATATTTCTTCTGCATTGCCTTATTATATCCAGAATTATTCGAATACTGTTTGGCCGGCTGTGGTAGGTGGAATACTGGCTGGCTTGACGGCATTGGTCATTTTTGGAGGCGTGCATCGAATTGGATTCATTACGTCAGTAATTGTTCCGGTAATGGCGCTGGGATACATTGCAATCGGCTTTTATATGGCTTTAAAGAATTTTTCTCAATTGCCTTCCGTATTTATGATGATTTTGAAAAATGCATTTAATGTGGATGCTATTGCCGGAGGTTTTGCAGGGAGCGCTGTGGTACTAGGAATAAAACGCGGTTTATTTTCCAATGAGGCTGGAATGGGGTCAGCTCCCAATGCTTCTGCATCGGCGCAGGTGTCTCACCCAGCAAAACAAGGACTTGTGCAGGTGTTGAGTGTATTTATTGATACTCTTGTTATTTGTTCTACAACGGCCGTCATTTTATTGGTATCTGGTGTGCAGGGAGGAAAAGGTGTATTGGACGGTATCCCCTTTGTACAGGCGGCTTTCCAGACTGGCATGGGAGAGTGGGGAATTCACTTTATTACGGTGGCAATTTTCTTTTTTGCATTTTCTAGTTTGATTGGAAACTATTATTATGCAGAATCCAATATTCGCTTTATTCGAAATTCTAAAATTGTTGTAAATATATTTCGCTTTACCTGTCTCGGAGCAATTTTTTTAGGAGCACAAGCGGATTTTTCTACTGTTTGGAATTTAGCAGATATTCTTATGGGATGTATGGCAATGATCAATATTGTAGCGATTGTTTTTTTGAGTGATACAGCGGTAAAAACACTTGAGGATTACGAGCATCAGCGAATGCAGGGCAAGGACCCGGTGTTTCATTCCAAAGATGTTGGCATAGAACATACAGATTGTTGGAAATAACAAACAAAGCGGGATGCCTTTTGGACATCCCGCTTTGTTTGTTATTCTTTTGAGATACGTGCCACCAGTCCGGAAAGTGCGAGGAGAGCGATCAAGTTCGGAATGACCATCAAACCATTGAACAGATCGGAGAGATTCCATACAAGATCTACCTTTAATGCAGAACCTACTACAACGAAAAGAACAACGATCACACTATATACACGAACTGCTTTTTCTCCTAAGAGTGCTTTGACATTGACCTGACCAAAGAAGTACCAGCCAATAATAGTAGAAAAGGCAAAAAATAGCATGCAAATGGCGATAAAAATATTGCCGAAAGCCCCAAATGCCTGGTTAAAAGCAAGTTGCGCTAAAGCGGTACCTTCTTCGCCGCTAGCAAGTGTACCGGAGGACAGAATGACCAAAGCAGTTAAGGTTAAAATCACAAAAGTATCGATGAACACACCCATCATTGCAATGACGCCTTGTTCTTGTGGGTGTTTTACTTTTGCGAGTGCATGTGCATGAGGAGTGGAACCCATACCGGCCTCATTGGAAAACAGGCCACGAGCCACGCCAAAACGCATAGCGGTTTTTACTGTTACACCAGCCACACCGCCAGCCATAGCTTGAGGACGGAAGGCCAGTACAAAAATCTGTTGGAAGCAGTTAAGCAGTTCCGAGCGGTTAATAATAAGAATAA
>NZ_CAUWGY010000054.1:0-15591 GCF_963558415.1 uncultured Ruthenibacterium sp.
CTGCCCCGCCGCCACTTTGTAAACGGCCTGGCCGAGGCGGTCAAGGCCGGCCTCATTGCGGACGAAAAGCTGTTCTGCCTGTTTGAAACGGGCGACGCGGACAAGGACCTTGAGGAGATTTTGTACCGCAGTTTGATGGTGAAAAAAGAAGTGGTGGAAAACGACGAGCGGGAGACCGGCCGGCGGGCGGTGCTGAATTTCGGGCACACCATCGGCCACGGCATCGAGAGCGCCGAGCACTTGGGCGGTTTGTACCACGGAGAGTGCGTGGCACTGGGCATGCTGCCCATGATCGAGGACGAGGCCCTGCGCCGGCGCACCAAAGCCGTGTACGAGAAGCTGGGCCTGCCGGCGTCCATCCGGTACGACGGGGACGAGATCTTCCGCTTTGCCTGCCACGACAAAAAGGCCGCGGCCGGCTTTGTCACGGTGGTCAAAGTGCCCGAATTGGGCCGGGTGTGCTTAGAGAAAATCCCGCTCAAAGAGCTGCGGGAGAAAATCGGGGAGGGGATCCAATGAGCGACTGCACGGGAAGTGCCTTCACCCTGACGGTGTTCGGCGAGAGCCACGGCCCGGCCATCGGCGCCGTGGTCACGGGACTTGTGCCGGGCACGGTCATCGACGAGGAATTCATGGCCCGTCAGATGGATAAGCGCCGGGCCAAGGGCAAAATCTCCACGGCCCGCACCGAGGCCGACCGTGTGCGCATCGTGTCCGGCGTGTACAAGGGCCGGGCCACGGGCACGGCCCTGACCCTTTTGATTGAAAACCAAAACGTGCGCAGCGGCGACTACCAGAAAACCGAAAACCTTCTGCGGCCGGGCCATGCGGACTACACGGCCTTTGCCAAGTACGGCGGCCATCAGGACCCCCGGGGCGGCGGCCATTTCTCCGGCCGGCTCACGGCGCCGCTCGTGGCCGCGGGCAGCATCTTTACGAAAATGCTCGCGGAAAAAGGCGTGGTCATCGCCACCCATCTTGCAAGGTGCGGCGGCGTGGAGGACGTGCCCTTTTCCCGGGACCCGGACACCCTGTTGGCCCAGGCCAAAGCGCTGAACCAGCGGGATTTCGCGGTGCTGGACGAGGGGAGGGCCGCGGCCATGACCCGGGTCATCGAAGCCGCTTCCGCTGAGGGCGACAGCGTGGGCGGCGTGCTCGAGACCGTGGTGCTGGGCCTGCCCGCAGGCGTGGGCGAGCCCTTTTTCCACAGCGTGGAGAGCGTGCTGGCGCAGCTTTTGTTCAGCATCCCCGCGGTGAAAGGCGTGGAGTTCGGCGACGGCTTTGCGCTGGCCGATTTGCATGGCAGTCAGGCCAACGACCCCTTGCGCATGCAAAACGGCCGCATCGTCACCACTCAAAACCGCAACGGCGGCGTGAACGGCGGCATCACCAACGGCATGCCCGTGGTGCTGCGCAGTGTGGTCAAGCCCACCCCCAGCATTTATAAAGTACAGCAGACCGTGGATTATGCGGCCAAGCGCAACGCAACGCTGCAAATCAACGGCCGGCACGACCCGTGCATCGTGCACCGGGCCCGGGTCGTGCAGGACAGCCTGGTCGCCTTCGGCCTGGCGGATCTGTGGGCCCAGCAGGAGGGGATGAAATGGAGTACGGACTGATTGGAAAAAAGCTGGGCCACAGCTTTTCAAAACCCATCCACGAGGCTCTGGCCGGGTACTCCTATGAGCTGTTCCCGCTGCCCGACGAGGACGCCGTGCGCGCTTTCTTTGCACAGCGCTCGTTCAAGGCCGTGAACGTGACCATCCCCTATAAGCAGCTCGCTCTTGCCCTGTGCGACGAAGTGGACGAAAAAGCCGCATCCATCGGCGCCGTGAACACCGTGGTCAACCGGGGCGGCCGTCTGTACGGCTACAACACCGACTACGCGGGCTTTTTGTATATGACAAAGCGGGCGGGCATCGATTTTGCAAACCGCACGGTGCTCTTGCTTGGCACCGGCGGCACCAGCCGCACCGTGTCGGCTGTGGTGCGCGACGAAGGCGCAAAAGAAGTGCTCTTTGCCTCCCGCAGCGGCCGGGACGGCGCTCTGCGCTACGACCAGGCCATGCAGCGCAAGGACGTGGACGTGGTGGTCAATGTCAGCCCCGCGGGCATGTACCCGGACAACGGCACCTGCCTTGTGGACCTCGGCGCCTTTCCGAATCTTGCCGCTGTGGCGGACGTGGTGTACAACCCCGCCCAAACGGCTCTTTTGTGCCAGGCCCAGCGCCTGGGCGTGCGCGCCGCCGGTGGCCTTCCTATGCTGGTGGCACAGGCGAAATATGCCGCAGAGTATTTTTCGGATAAAAAAATACCGGATGAAAAAATTGAGCCCATCTTGAAAGAACTGCGGGCCAAACAGATGAATCTGGTGCTCATCGGCATGCCCAGTTGTGGAAAATCCAGCCTGGGCAAGGCCTGCGCAAAGCTGCTTGGCAAGCGCTTTGTGGACCTGGACGCAGAAATCGAGCGCGAAGAGGGCCGGCCCATTCCGGAAATTTTGGCCCCGGGCAACGAGACCTACTTCCGGGATGTGGAAAGCCGGGTGACGGCCCACTTGGCCAAGGAGAGCGGACAGGTGCTGTCCACAGGCGGCGGCGTGGTGCTGCGCAAAGAGAATGTGGATGCGCTGCGCCAGAACGGCGTGGTGGTGTACATTGACCGGCCTTTACAGGACTTGCGGCCCGGCGGAAACCGGCCTTTGTCCCAAAGCACACAGGCGCTGGCGGCCCAATACGCGGTCCGCGCGCCTTTGTACGAGCAGGCCTGCCACGCAACAGTGAAAAACGACGCCCCGTTTTACACGGTGGCGGACCGGATAAAGGAGCGATTTTATGAAGTTCTTGATCGTGAACGGCCCGAACATTAACATGTTGGGCATCCGGGAGCCGGACATCTACGGCACCCTGACGTACGAAGGACTTTTGGAATATTTGAAAGCCGAGGCCGACCGTCTTGGCTGCGAAGTGGAGTTTTTTCAGTCCAACAGCGAGGGCGAACTGGTCACGGCCATTCAGAAAGCGCTGGGCCGGGTGGACGGCATCGTCATCAACCCGGCGGCGTACACCCACACCAGCGTGGCCATTTTGGACGCGCTGAAAGCCGTGGCGCTGCCTGCGGCGGAAGTGCATTTGTCGGACGTGACAAAGCGCGAGAGCTTCCGGCAAATAAGCTACGCGGGCATGGCCTGCCAATACCATTTCATCGGACTTGGAAAAGAGGGCTACGTGCGGGGCATGCAAGCTCTTTTGGCCCACGCGAATAAGAAAGAGGAGAGACAATCATGATCATCAGTACCAAACGGGGCACCCCGGCTGCGGAACTTGAGAAAATCATTCACGAGTTCGAGGCAAAGGGCCTGTCCGTCACCATGATACGCGGCACGGACTACAACGTGTTCGGCCTGGTGGGCGACACCACCATTCTGGACGAAAAACAGATCCGGGCCAACCCCTATGTGGAGAACGTGCAGCGGGTGTCCGAGCCCTACAAAAAGGCAAACCGCCTGTTCCACGAGCAGGACAGCATCATCGACGTGGCGGGCGTCAAAGTGGGCGGCCACGAAAAAATCGTGGTCATCGGCGGGCCCTGCAGCGTAGAGGGCGAAGAGCAGATGGTGAGCGTGGCAAAGAAAGTCAAGGCCGCGGGCGGCTGCATGCTGCGGGGCGGCGCATACAAGCCCCGCACCTCGCCCTACGCCTTCCAGGGCCTTGGCACCGAGGGCGTTCTGGACATGGTCAAAGCGCGCGAGGTCACGGGCCTTCCCATCGTCAGCGAGCTCATGAGCGAGGACCGCATCGAAGAGTTCGAGCAGTACGTGGACCTTGTGCAGATCGGCGCGCGCAACATGCAGAACTTCCAGCTTTTGAAGGCCGTTGGCAAAATGAAAAAGCCTGTGCTGCTCAAGCGGGGCCTGGCCAACACCATCGAGGAGTGGATCATGTCGGCCGAGTACATCATGGCCGCAGGCAACGAGAACGTCATCTTCTGCGAGCGGGGCATCCGCACCTTTGAAAAATACACACGCAACACATTGGATCTGTCGGTCATCCCCATCCTCAAGGAAAAGACCCATTTGCCCATCATCATCGACCCCAGCCACGCCACGGGCAACTGGCGCTATGTGGAGAGCATGAGCCTGGCGGCCATCGCCGCCGGGGCGGACGGACTCATCATCGAAGTACACGAGAACCCCGAGTGCGCCTGGTCCGACGGCGCTCAGAGCCTGAAGCCCGACCGCTTTGCCGAAGTGATCGAAAAAGGCCGCGCCATCGCCCGGGTCATCGGCCGGGAGATGTGAGATGAAAGCGTACATCGAGCCGGGCCGCGTGTTCGGCGTTGTGACTGCGCCCCCCTCCAAAAGCATGGCCCACCGGCTTTTGTTGTGCGCGGGCCTTGCAAAGGGGCAAAGCGTCATCGACCGGGTCCAGCCCTCCCAGGACATTCTGGCCACGGCCCGGGCCCTCGAGGCGCTGGGCGCCCGGGTGGATGTGGAAAACGGCCGCGCCCGCGTCACGGGCTGCGGCGGGCATCTGGCGGTGCCAAAAGGGCCGGTGGACTGCGGCGAGAGCGGCAGCACCCTGCGGTTTTTTATCCCGCTTTTGGCCGGCTGCGGCGGCCCGGTGCGCCTTTTGGGCCACGGCCGGCTCATGCAGCGGCCGCAGGACGTGTACGCCCGGCTGTTCGCCCAGCGGGGCCTGCCTTTTTCCCAAAGCGGGGACGGGCTGACGCTTTGCGGGCCTTTGCCGCCCGGCGAATACCGGGTCGAGGGCGGCGTGTCCAGCCAGTTCATCAGCGGGCTTTTGCTGGCGCTGCCGCTGCTTTGCGCCGACAGCGTGCTGCACGTGGTCCCGCCCTTTGAAAGCCAGAGCTACGTGGGCCTGACCATGGCGGCCATGGCCGATTTCGGCGTGCAGGTGCGCCGGGAACAAAACGACTTTTTCATTCCGGGAAACCAGCATTACATTTCCCGCGACGCCGCCGTGGAAGGAGACGCCTCTCAGGCGGCTTTTCTGGCGGTGCTGGGCAGCGTGCAGGGCGGCATCACGGTCACGGGCCTGCGGCAGGACTCCTGCCAGGGCGACCGGGTCATCTTCGACATTCTGCGCCGGTGCGGCGCGGCCATGACCCCCGTAGCCGGTGGCTGGCGCTTTGAAAAAAGCGATCTGCACGCCGTGGACATCGATTTGGCCGACTGCCCGGATCTCGGGCCCATTCTGATGGTGCTGGGACTGTTCTGCCAGGGCGAGACCGTCATTCGCAATGCCGGGCGGCTGCGGGTCAAGGAATCCGACCGCATCGCCGCCATGCAACAGGAAGTAAAAAAACTGGGCGGGCGCATCGAGGCCGACGGCGACACCGTGCGCGTATATCCGGCGGCGCTCCATGACGCGGCGAATCTAGTGGGCCACAACGACCACCGGGTGGTCATGGCCCTGACCGTGGCGGCCTTGGCCGCCCGCGTGCGTGCCGTCATCGACGGAGCGCAGGCGGTGCAAAAGAGCTGGCCCGAGGTTTTCACCCAGATGAAACAATGGGGAGCGCAGGTGAAAACAGATGAAAGAACGTAATTTTTGTATTGTAGGACTGGGCCTTTTGGGCGGCAGCTACGCCCGGGGCCTCACCGAGGCGGGATGCCGGGTGACGGCGGTGGACGTGCGAAAAGAGGCCATCCGCTTTGCGCTGGAAAAAGGCTGGATCGCCGCGGGCGCCGTGGAGGATTTCGGGCCGCTTGTGTCTGAGGCCGAGGCCGTGGTGCTGGCGCTGTACCCTCACGCCCTCATCGACTGGGTGCAGGCAAACGGACACCTTCTGCGGCCGGGCACGCTTGTGACAGACGTGTGCGGCGTCAAGCAGGCAGTGGTGGACACCGTGCAAAAGGCCATGCCCGAAGGCGTGGAGTTCATTGCCAGCCATCCCATGGCGGGCAAAGAGGTCAGCGGCGTGGAATACGCGGACTGCGCCATCTTCCGGCCGGCAAACTTCATCCTCACGCCCACGGAAAAAAACACGCCCCGGGGCGTGGAATTTGCCCGGCAACTGGCCGAAACGCTGGGCTTTGCCCACATCGCGCAACTGAGCTGCGCCGAGCACGACCGCATGATCGGCTACGTCAGCCAGCTCACACACGCCATCGCGGTCAGTTTGATGAACGCCAACGGGGACCCCCGTCTGTGCGAGTTCACCGGAGACTCTTTCCGGGATCTGACCCGCATCGCCCGCATCAACGAAAATCTGTGGAGCGAACTGTTCCTTTTGAACCGCGACGCTTTGTGCGCTGAAATCGACCAGTTCCAGGCAAGCCTGACCGATTTAAAAGAAAAACTTTTGGCCGGGGACGAGGAAGGCCTCAAGGAGCTGTTTTGCAAATCCACGCAGCGCCGTGCCATGTTTGACCGGTAAATTGTGGTTTTTTGGCGAAAAAACTCGAAAGACGCTTGCGGGCGCCCAAACACCCTTTTAAAATAAAAACAGAGAGTTTTGTTTTAAAAGGGAGGGACCAAAGTGTTTTTGCGCATCAGCAAACGCATGTTGTGCGTACTTTTGTCCCTTTGTGTTTGCGTGGTGCTGGCGTCGGACGCACCCATCCAAACGCCTGCGGCGCACCCTCTTGCGGCAAAGGCCGTGCTGGCCGTGCACAAGGGCATCTCGCTGGATGTGGAAGTGCTGGCCCAGTATCCCCAGCTTCCCAACGGGTGCGAAGCCACCAGCCTTGCGGCCGTGCTGCGGTTTCTGGGCTTTGACGTGGAGGCTTTGGATTTGGTGTACGGGTACATCCCAAGCGAGCCCATCACGTACAGCGAAGACGGCTTCATCGCCTACGGGCCCGACCCGGCCGAAGCCTATGCCGGCTGGCCGGAAGAAGGCTACACCGGATTTTACTGCTTTGCACCGCCCATCGTGCAGGCCGCCAACAGCTATTTGTCCGAACGGCAGTCGCTCTGGCAGGCTGTGGATGCGAGCGGCGCCGACGAGGAGGAGCTGCTGGAATGGCTGGACACAGGCGTGCCGGTGATCGTGTGGGCCACGCTCAACATGGATGTGCGGCTGTTTTCCAATTTCCAGTGGACGCTGCCAAACGGCGAAGTGTATTATCCCTATTCCAATTTGCATTGCATGGTTTTGACCGGGTACGATGACGAGTCTTTCACCATCATGGACCCCATCGAAGGCCTTGTCACGGTGGACAGGGAACGCTTCATGAGCCGGTACTGGTCCATTGGCGAATGGGCGGTGGCCTTTGCAAAAAAAGCATAAAACATACACCCCACCTGGCTTTTGGGCCGGGCAGGGTGTATTTTTTGTTTGGAACCGAACAGATGAGGATGGAACGTGCGCCGTGCGTTTGCTATAATGAAGTGGAACGGAAGACGCAATTCATCGAAAGGACGGGGCTGTATGAAAAAATGTGTTTTAATTTTGCTGACAGTTGTTCCGGTAATCGTCGGATATCTGGTCAATGTTCTCATTATGGTCCCGCTCATCGGCATGGCGGCATTCTACCTGCTTCCCGGGTGCACAACGGTTTTTTGGATTTATCTTGGCAGGCAGTATGCGCGCGTATGGAACCCGGTGGCGGGTGTGCTGCTCGCCCATGCCGTGGGGGCAGTTTCTTTGCTGATCTACCTTTGGCAGTTTTTGCTGAACACGGCTGAAACCAGAAACACGGCGCTCGCCGGGTTTTCGCAAATGTTTTCCGCCGCGACGCCCCTGTATTTGCTGGCCAGACTCGCAAGACTGGTGGAAAGCGAGCCCAATTATGCAGGCATGAAAACCATGGTCGCCATGCAGGTGCTGGCGCTTGTTTACATGGTCATCGTTTTTTGCATCGGAATCTATCTGGAAAAAAGAAAAAAACCGGCATGACGCACAGCATGCCGGTTTTTTCTATGCGCCCCGGCCGGGGCGTTTTTTAGTCGTCTACATCCAGTGCTTCCAGACCCTTTTTGGGCTGAGGCCGCGAGTCGCCGTGGCGCACGAACAGCATGGTCACAAAGCTGGCGAACACAAAGAAGGCCGCGTAGGGGAACAGCGTGCGGTAGCCCACGTGCCCCATGAGAAAGCCCGAGAAAATGGGCGTCACGATTTGAGCGGTCATGCTCACGGTATAATAATAGCCCGTGTACTTGCCCACGTCCGCATCGCCGGACATCTCCACCACCATGGGGTAGCTGTTCACGTTGATGAACGCCCAGCCGAACCCGGCAAAAATGAAGAATACGTACAAAAGCGGGGAAACGCTGTAAAAGAACGAACCGGCCGCGAACGCTGTGCCCAGGAACAAAACGCCCACCAGAATGGTCTTTTTGCGGCCGATGCGCGCGGCGATGGCGCCTACGGGCAAATAGGCCACGATGGCCGCCGCGGTGCACACCATCAAAATCAGCGAGAAGCTGCCCTTCAATTCCTGGGTGGCGTACCGGCTGAAGCCCGAGGTCACGGCGTTGTAGCCCATGAACCACAAAAATACGCTGGCCAGAATGAACCCGAAGCTGCGGGCCTGGGCCCGGGGCATCTTTTTGCCGGTGCCGGCAGGGCCGGACGTTTCCTCGTCCGCGCAAATTCCCGCTTGCCGGCTCTCTTCTTCCATGGCCTGCACGCAGGCGGGCTCCTTTATCTTCCAGAACAAAATCGCAATGCACACGGCCATCAAAACGCCCAGCACCGCAAAGATGGGCAGGTAGTTGGGCCGGTACACTTCGCCCGTGACCTGGCTCGGCAGCAGCACCTGCATGGTGCCCAGCATCAGAATGCCGCCCACGGCGCCCATCAGATTGATGATGGCGTTGCCCTGACTGCGCAAAGGTTTCGGCGTCACGTCCGGCATCAGCGCCACCGCGGGGCTGCGGTACGTGGCCATGGCGATCAGCACACAGCCAAGGCCCACAAAGAACAAAATCAGGTTGTTTTGCCGCTCAGCCAAAGGCAGCACCGCCAGACACACCACCGCCGCCAGCGTTCCGCCCACAATGTAGGGCATCCGCCGGCCAATGTGCGTGCGGGTGCGGTCGCTGAGCTTGCCGAACACCGGCAGCATGAACAGCGCCAGCACATTGTCCATGGCCATGACCACGCCGATGAGCGTGTCGTCCACGTGGAAGGTCTCTTTCAAAATCAAGGGAATCAGGTTGTCGTACACCTGCCAGAAGGCGCAGATGGACAAAAAGGCCAGGCCCACCAGCGTGGTGCGTTTGTAATTCAGTTTCATAAGATGCCCCCTTTCGCTTTGGCTCTATTGTACCATGAACCGGCCCCCGCCGTCTTGCCCTTTGACATTTTTTTTACCCTTTCTGTGCAAAAGCGTCAAAAAAAACGGCCCCGCTTTTGCGGGGCCGCTCAAAACAAAATCAAACTTCTTGGGCACTTTCCTGTGTCTGGTCGGCAAGCTCGTCCGGCTCTTCATGGCTGAAATCTTCACTGAACAAAAGCTGCTCATACTCGTCCAGCTCCGCCTCGCGCCGGCGCAGATACACAAACGCCGCGGCCAGAGCACCTGCCACAGCAGACAAAAACGCAACAATGGCGATCAGGGTCGATTTTTTCATGGTGAATACGTCCTCCTTTTTCGGGCGCAGCGCGCGACCCGCTTTGTGTTTGGTAAGTTCTGCGGCGGCGGCAAGCTTGCCTGCGCCGTATACGGCATGCGCGATGGTCACTAGAAATCGCATTTCTCAGTACTCCTTTCGCCGCGCCGCTTATTTTCTTCATTATACTTTTTTTGCACGGGGATTACAAGCACTTTTTCAGCACCTGCCGAAAGGCGCGAAACGCGCCCGGCACCGCATACACCCCGTCCAGCATGGCCCGGTCCGCCCACACGTGCCCCGCCGGCGCGGCGGCCGGAGCCACGGGCACAAGATACCCGGTCATATGCCATTCCAAATGAGAAAAAACATGCTTTGCCTTGCAAAGCGGCTGCGGTGGCTGCGCACGCAGCCCCAGCTTTTGCAAAGCGGCGGTCACGGCCGCTTCATCCACATGTCCCGGCAACAGCACCGGCTGCCAAAGCCCTGCCAGCAGTCCCTCGGCCGGGCGCTGGTTCAAAAGCACCGCCCCATCCGCCACAGCCAGCACCACGGTCCAGTCTTGGGTGCGCCGGGCTTTCGGCGCGGCTTTCACAGGCACCTGGGTCTGTCTGCCCGCGGCCAGCGCCGCGCATTGATGTGCCAAAGGGCACGCTTGGCACAAAGGCGGCCCGCCCGGCACGCACACCAGCGCGCCCAGCTCCATCAGCGCCTGGTTGTAGTCTCCGGGCCGGTCCGGTGGCTGCATGGCGTGAATGGCCTTTGTCAACCGGCTGCGCACATCGGGGCGCGTCACGTCCCCTGTGTCCAAAAACAGGCGGCTGGCCACCCGCAGCACGTTGCCGTCCACCGCGGGCACGGGCTCGCCAAAACTGATGGACGCAATGGCACCCGCCGTGTACGGCCCAATGCCCGGCAGCTTCACAAGCTCCTTCACCTGCGACGGAAGAACACCGCCGTACTCGGCCATCACCTTCTGCGCGGCCTTTTGCAAATTGCGCGCCCGGCTGTAATAGCCAAGCCCCTCCCACAATTTATCAAGCGTCTTTTGCGGGCACTCCGCCAAATCTTTCACCGTGGGAAGCGCCTGCATAAATCGCTCAAAATAAGGCAGGGCCGCCGCCACACGGGTCTGCTGCAACATGATCTCGCTCACCCACACCCGGTAGGGCGTGGACACGGTGCGAAAGGGCAGCACCCGCTTGTTTTGGTCGTACCAGCGCAAAAGAGCAGGAGCAATGGACTCCATGTTCACCGTCCTCCTTCGTGTTCGGTCAGCCAGCGGGCCACCCCGTCTTCGGTGTTTGCACCGATGACCCCGTCTGCCGCCTGCTTGACCGCAGCCGCGGCGTTTGCCACGGCATAGCACTCGTTTGCAGCTTCAAACAAGGGCAAATCGTTCACGTTGTCTCCAAACGCCACGATGCGCTGCGCCTTTGTCAAACGGCGCAGCTCCCGCAGCCCCGCGCCCTTGTCGCACCCGGCCGGAAACACTTCCGCGGTCACGCCGCGGCCGTACTCGTCCGCGTAACAGATGCACTGTGTGTCGGGAATGCACGAAAGCTCTTTGAAGAAGGCCCGGTCCGGTTCGGGCAGACAGAACAGCGCCAGCAGCGCCGGGTCCGAGGGGGCCTGTTCGTAGTGTTCCACTTGCACAAACTTCTTATACGGCGTACCGCTGCGCCCGGCGCGAAAACTGCACCCGTAAGCCCCCTGCAAAGGCCGGTGGTAAACGGTCAGACACTCCCCGGCGCAGTACAAAAAAGCGTCTTTGCCGGCTTTGTCCAAAAACTCGACCAGCGCCCGCCGGGTTGCCGGGGAAAAACTGCGCACACTCAAAGGCTTTTTTTCGCCCAAATCGTACACCATCGCCCCGGACATAAGCACCGCCGGCCCCGTCAGCCGGAGCGGCTCCAAAAGCTTCACCACCGTGCCGGGCGTGCGGGCCGTGGCCACACTCAAATGCAGCCCCTTTTCCAAAAGCGGACGCAAAAGCTCTACGGTGGCCGGGCGAAGCTTGCCCGCCTCATCCAGCAGCGTTCCGTCCAGGTCCGTGACGTACCAGGTGTTCAAAAAAAGCCCCCCTTTTTCAAGATAAGTTGATTGTATCACAAAGCACTCCTTCGCACCAGACAAAGAAGGTTTTCTTTCGGCGGGTTTTACGGTACAATAAAAACAAGACAAAGAGGCGATGAGAATGAACGTGTATGTGTGCGAAGAAATGCACCCTGCGGCGCTGGAATTTTTGCAAAGCTGGGCAACGCTTGTGGACGACCCGGCTTTGGCCGAGGGCGTCATCACGCGCAATTTTGCGGTAGACCGTATGTTTATGGAAAAATGTCCCCGTTTGCGGGCCGTGGGGGTACACGGCCGGGGGCTGGACGGAGTGGACCTTAGCGCGGCGCGGCGCCGGGGCATCCGGGTGGTGTACGCGCCCCACGAAAACGTGCGCAGCGTGGCCGAGCACATCGCGGCGCTTTTGCTGGCGCTGGCCCGCAAAATTCCAAAGGCGGACCGCATGGCCCGTGCGGGCACGGCGCGCACAGCGGACGGTGCTTTGTGCGGCACCGAGCTGTTCGGCAAGACGCTGGGCCTTGTGGGCGCGGGGGAGATCGGCTGCGAGGCTGGGCGCATCCTGCAAAAGGGTTTCGGCATGAAGCTGCGGGTCTTTTCCGCCCATATGACCCCGCAGCGGGCCGACGCTTTGGGCATGGTGTTTTGCTCCAGTTTAAAAGAATTGTTTCGCACCTGCGACGCGGTGACCGTGGGCCTGCCCCTGACCGAGGCCACCCAAAACCTCATCGGACGGCAGGTGTTAAACGCGGCAAAGCCCGGGCTTTTGCTCATCAACACCAGCCGGGGCGGCGTCGTGGACGAGGATGCTTTGTACTGGGCGCTGACCGAAGGGGCTTTGGGCGGCGCAGGGTGCGATGTGTTTTGCAAAGAGCCCCCGGGCCCGGAAAATCCGCTGTTGCATCTGGACAACTTCATCGCCACGCCTCACATCGCCGCCACCACCGACGAGGCGCTGCGCCGCACCGGGATGTGCGTGGCAAAGGGCCTTCTGGACGTGTTGCAGGAAAAAAGCACAACGTACGAAGTATAAAAAGGCCGCTCTTAAAAGACACTTCGTATGAAAATCCGATGCTCGTTCTTTCTGTCTCAATCACACAAAATTTGCTCATCAAGAATAGAAAACCCACAGATTGGTTTGAATCTGTGGGTTTTCTATTTTTATTCGTTTGGCACGATAATGGTTGTCAACGATTTTTTCTGTTCTTCGGTTGGAAGCTTTAACTTGCCGTTGTTTACAAGCTCTTTCATGCAATGCAAAATGAACCAACCATCGGAAAAGAAAGTGTATTGCAGTCCGAATTTCTGCATTTTGTGCAGGTGCTTCGGTGTTTCATTCAGAACCGCTTTGATGAAGGATTCTTTCATTGTTTTCAATTTGGCCCAATGTCTTTCTTTAATACGGTCACCGATTGCAAGCAGCTCATTTTTGATTTGGCGGTTTTCCAGCCAAACCACTTGCGAAACAAATTGAAACCGGCTTTTGTTCCCATCAATCTCCTTTCTCGTTTTTATCATTCCCATTTCTTCAAGAAAAGCAAGGTCCTCTTCGTTAGAATCATTCAGCTTAGATAAAATCGATAAAATCCGGTTCACTTTTTCAATATATCCGTCGTGTACCCGTGTGGTTGACCATTCCGAATCAATTTGCCACAAGATATAATCTTTGTTTGCGTTCCAAAAAGGACCGCAAAAATGCAGCATACTTTCAAAATACATAGGCAGCTTCACGTTCGGCGCCGCAACCGATGCGTAACAGATATTATGTCCACCGTCAGGACGGATGGTGGCAACTTCATCAAAGGAAATGCTTTTATCCATCAGACTTTCTCCGCTGAGTGCCGCAATATACGGAATCAGCGACCATAGGATAAAATTATCATCCTCTGTAAAAGTGAGCGGCTGATCGGTTTGAGAGCAGATAATACGCGGATCTTTCAAAATTTTACTGTCTGTCAGTTCGTCAAACAACTCGTTTGCAAACAGTTTGGCAGCTTGACAGTAGATCTTATCTTTTAATGCAATCAGTTCATTGCTTGCTTCATCCAGCAAGATATTGCAAAGATACTTACCGCCTTTCTCTTTCAAAAAGCCATATTCCGCAAGATATTCCGCTTCACTTTCTACATACACAGGAGAAACACCAAGCTCATCTGCAATTTTTTCTACTGTTTTTGCTTCTCTCCATACGGAATACACAATGTTTTGAGATAAAATACTATGAAAGAAATTGTTATTTGCTCCTTTCGTTCCGGGAGAACCGTTTGTTCCACAAAGTTCAAATTTAATGGGGTTAAATTTAAGTTCACCTGTTTGTCTCATGGCATTCATTCCTTTCTTCAAGTCTTTTTTCGCTTCAAACAGATGCCACTTGACTGTGCCCACAGGAATCCCCAGTTCACTTGCAATTCTTTCCTGCCTTTTATTTTCAAAATAGTATGCAATCACAATTCGGCGTTGCAGCTTTGAGAGATATGCAATTTCTCTGTGCAGACGGTCGGTATTTTCCTTTTCAATGATACCGCTTGCGGTATCATCCTCTGACGGCAGCAACTCGGCAAGGTCGTCAATGGGAACGCCCAGTGCAGTTTTTACTTTTCCACGATAATAATTGGCAAGGGTATTGTGTACTACGGTCCATATAAATTTATCCAAAGCTTCAATCTCTTCCATACAAAGAAGTGCACGAAACACTTTCAACACAATTTCCTGCGTTAAATCCTCTGCATCCTGCAAATTGGCACATCGTTTTAAAGCAAATCCGTATATGGGTTTCAGATATTCCACTGTAATTTTCTCGGCTTGTTCTCGTTTCATCTGTTTGATCTCCTTGAAAGCTTTCACCCATATAGACACACAAGCAAAAAAAGGTTGGAAATTTTTTGTTAAAAAGAATTTAAAATAGCGCTCTCGTATTTTATTATGAATGTAAAAAATTATAGCATATTATTGTGAAATTCCCCACTCGCAGAACAATGCATATTGTGTTCTTTGAAATTTTGTTTCCCGCTTTAGAATCCTTCGAATGTACGGATTTTCTTACAAATATCATCCTTGTTGCCGATATGGCTTGTGTTTGGGTGTGCCCTTTCCCAATGGCGGAAAAAGAAGGCACAAAACGCTGCAAACATTGCAAAAAAATTCCGGCAATCGCAAAAAGCGGGGAGGGTGAAACGCTGGCAGGTGCCGGCGGCACACAGCCCACAGCGAAAACGCCACAGCCGCGGAAAAAACAGCGGCGACCGAATACGGCAAGGCCCACGTCATGCCTTTGAATGAAAAACAGCAAAAATCCACAAACTTTGCCATGGTGGACAGCGACACGGCTCTCAACGGAATGCCGGGACACGCACCAAAGGGATGCAAAGCTGAAACGCAAGGAAATTTACACGGTTTTGGACGAGGAACCCGGCGTTCAATTTCAACCGGGACGAAAATAAAAACGAGGAAGGCAGGACCTTCCTCGTTTTTTATTCCGTCATCAGTTTTTGCGCGAGCTTTTGGGCGCTCTCGCCGGTCATGTTTGGGTGCAGGACCCCGTCCACCAGCACATTGGGCGAAGTGCGGCACTGTTTCAAACAATTCTGCGTACACAAAAGTACCCGGCCGTTCTCGCTGACGCCGTCGGGCCCGGGGCGCAAAGTGTCGCGCAGGGCTTTGTACACGTCCGCGCCGCCCTTGGCAGCACACCGGGGGCCGGTGCAGACCGTGACCCGGTGTACCCAGGCCGCGCTCTTCAGCGTGGAAAACCGCCGCACAAGGCTCGTGAGCACCACCGGCTTTTCTCCCACGGCCCGGGCCGCCTGCGCGGTCACGCCGTCCGGTACACAGCCCAGCACATCCTGGATCTCCCTTAGCATGGCCACCAGATTCTCCTGGCGTTTAGCGTCGGGCAATGCGGCGTAATATTCAAAAATTTCGGAAAGCTGTTCTTCGCTCATAAAAAACTCCTTTTTGGTTAGAATGCCCCGCGCCGGGCGTAGCAATACGCGCA
>NZ_CAUWGY010000055.1:0-15389 GCF_963558415.1 uncultured Ruthenibacterium sp.
GTGACGGTGATTGCCTGGGCCGTGGGACCGAACGGCAAAGTGCTCAAGACCAGCGGCACAATGGAAGTGACATTGCATCGAGGCGGTCTTGAAGCCAAAAGAAATGCAGATGGCAGCTTGGAAGTAATCAGCTATGCGGATGGCAACCTGGACGGCCTTTCGGAAAAACGGGTGTTGAAGGAAACGGAGTATACTCTTGAGGAAAGCGGCGACGGGACCATTACGGTGCGGGCCAAAGAAAAACGCTTAGGCACCTGTACGCTGGAAATTCCGAAGGACCCGAGCTGACAGATAACATTTGGAAAGGATTTTGTTTTTATGCGCATGCGCTTTAAACCTTATGCAGGACCCGAATTGCGGGCCTGTGCGTTCCACGTCAATGAACCTATGGAGCAGCGGGGAAAGTGGAACTCTTTATTCGCTCGGCCGGACCAGCCGTTGCATTTGGAGCTGGGATGTGGCAAAGGTGGTTTTCTTGCCAAGCTGGCGGTGCAGCATCCAGAAATCAATTACGTGGGCATTGATTTGACGGACAAGGTATTGATTTTGGCAAAGCGGAACATTGACCGGGAGTATGCAGCGGCGGGTCGTCCGGTGGATAACGTGCTGATTCTGACGCATGACATCGAGCGCATTCCGGGGATGATGTCCGGTGCGGCGGGAGATCGGGTAGAGCGGGTCTACATCAATTTCTGCAATCCGTGGAACAAGAAAGCAGGGCACAAAAAACACAGACTGACGCATACAAAGCAGCTCCTTTTGTACCGTGAGTTTTTGTGCGACGAAGGAGAGATATGGTTCAAGTGCGACGATGAGGACCTGTTTGAGGACACGCTGCACTATTTGCCTGCCGCGGGCTTTGAAATCACTTGGATGACACGGGATCTTCACGCCGATGAACCTGACTGGAACATCCGTACCGAACATGAAAATATGTTCACAGAAATGGGCATTCCCACCAAGGCGCTGATTGCCAAAAAGGGAAAATTGTCAGAAACTGTTTAAAAAAACCGCGCACGTTTACAAAACGTGCGCGGTTTTTGTTTTTTACGGCAACAGACCGCATTCAATGTTTGACAAAACATGAAAAAGAAAGGCCGAATCGTTTCCTTTTTGCCTTGGTTTTGTGTTACACTGAAAAACGGAGTAAGAAGTATGGTTTTGTATTGACGGTACAGTCAGAGAATTTCTTTTTGGTTAAGGGTGACAATGACAGGGCGCCCAGTTTTGGATACAATGTTTACAATGAATAAAAAACAAGGGCAAGTACGAAAAATATTGTGAATTACGTACAAACACCTTGGCAAGTAAGGAGGATTTCATTGTGGACAATCAAAAACTTACAACGAAAGAAATGATATGTTACGGAATCGGTGATATTACAGCGAATCTGTATCTGAAGTTCATTTCGCTTTTCATGATCGTGTTCTACACAGACGTGTTGGGGATACCGGCGACCATAGCGGGTATCATCGCCATGTTGAGCCGATTCTTTGACGGTGTGAATGACATGTTCATCGGATACTTGTCCGACCGCACAGGTCATTACAAACGCTGGATTTGGTGGGGCTCGATTGTAACGGCGATTACTTTTGTAATCATGTTTACCAATTTTGATTTGAGTCCGCAAAAGCAAATCGTATTCGCGCTGGTCTCGTTCTGCATTTGGACATTGATGTATACTACTTACGCGATTCCGTTCAATGCATTTGCGTCCACTATGACGCAGAGCACCGAAGAGCGCACAAAGCTCAATGCGATTCGCTTTGCCATTGTGGCCATTCCCACTCTGATTATCTCCATTGCGACTCCTTATCTTAAAAGCGGTCAAAACGGTGGCGACTCCTATTCCAAAACCGCGCTGTTGTTTGCGATTCTGGCAACAATTTGCTGCTATATCTGCGTTCGAAACGTAGTAGATCGCTCTAAAAAACCCGGACCCAAACAGCGTACAGGAGCCAAAGAATATTTCCGTACTGTTTTTGGAAACAAACAGTTGCTGATCATCAGCTTGGCGTTCTTTTTGTGCACGCTTGCAAGCACCATTTACAACGCAGCAATGCCGTATTTCTTCAACTACCACTTTAATTCTCCCCAACTGATGTCCGTTATTCTGTTCTTGGACGCATTTATTTCGGCAATTGCAGCGCTTTCTGTTCCTTTCATTGCGGCGAAAATCGGAAAGAAAAAATCGCTTTTGATTTGCGGTTACTCCTTTGTAGTGGCCAGTATGCTTCGCTTCTTTGTGCCGGGCAGTGCGGTTGTCGTAATCGTCACCAGCATTGTGTGTGCATTTATGCTCAGTGCCCGCCTGGCCCTGTTCTTTACGATGGTTGCGGATACCACGGACTATGGAATGTGGATGACCGGCAAAAATGTGCGTGCCATCAACTATGGTTTCTACACATTCTCGCAAAAGTGCGGCATGGCAATGGGCGCGTCCATTGTAGGTATTGTGCTGGATCTGTTCCATTATGTTCCCAATGAAGTGCAGACGCCGATTGCTTTGACAGGTATTTTGGTCGTTTATTGCGTGATTCCTGCGGTATTGATGCTTTTGATGTCCTGCACCGTACACGGATGGAAATTGAATGAGAGCTTTATGCACAAGATCGTGCAGGAGCTGAACAGCAAAACGGAAGAAGCCCAGCAGGCAAATTCATAAATAAAGGGTGAAAAATATGCACTTGGATAAGGTCATTGCGCAAAAAATGGTGGACCGAATGATGCAGAATCTGGGATACAATATCAATATGATGGATGCGCATGGAGTCATCATTGCCAGTGGCCAACCAGGGCGTGTAGGCAAGGTACATATGGGCGCGCGCCAAGTGCTTGATACGCGTGCGGCGGTAACGGTTTTTGAGCCGAGGAACGAAGAAGGACACAGCAGTCAGCCGGGAATCAATATGCCGTTGTATTATCAGGGCGAGATTGTAGGTGTTGTTGGAATTACAGGTGACCCGGCTCAATTGGGCAGCATTGCACCTATGATTCAGTTGACAGCAGAGCTGTTGCTGGAGCAAGAGTCCATCAGTAACCGCCGCAGCATGGAAAAATCTGCACAAAGTTGTGCAGTCAGTCAGTTGCTGACATTGAAAACGCAGCAGGATGCCGAGATGGTGCTGCAGTGGGCCCGCCGTGCAGGGTATGATTTGCGCCGGCCCAGGGCGGTATGCTTGCTAAAAGCAGACGAGGTAGGTCGGCTTGCTTCGGATATGCGTCATGCCGGAATTTTAAATGACCAGGATATTGTGCAGGAATTAGTGGATGATACAGTGGTGATTTTAAAGAGCGTAGAGGATTCTCTTTGCTGGCACGAAGCGATCCGGATGAATTTTGAACCTTTCGTATGTGAGAAGAACGCCGTTTTGGCAGTGGGCGATCGTTGCTGTGACTTTGCCACTTTAAAATACAGTTACCGGCAGGCGCAATACTTGTTGCAAAGCCATACTCAGAAGGGAGTGTTTATGCTCCGAGACGAGATGGTGGCATATTTGGTGCACACCTGTCAGGCAAGAACCTTGCCGGAGAGCTTGGAAAAAGAATGTCAGATTCTTCAGGGAATACCCGATATGAGTCAAACCGTGCAAGCCTTGTGTGAGTGCAACATGAATCTGGCCCAAACGGCAAAACAACTTTTTGTGCACCGCAATACGGTTGTGTTCCGGTTGCAGAAAGTGCGTGAGCTGTTGGGGTTGGCTCCTTTTGAGCGCGAGGCAGATCGAATTCATTTTCATGTTTTGGCAGCGGTATTAAAAGAGCAAGAGCAAAAAGGAGAAACCTCGTGAAAGGAAAAGGTGTACTGGCAGTTTTGATTGCCTCGGTGGCCTATGGGGTCATGCCTGCACTTACGCGCACGGTGCAATTATCTGGATTGAATGCGGAGAGTCTGGTGTTTTATCGGTTTTTACTCTCTTTTGTGTTTTCGGCCCTGGCAGTGGCCATACAGGGATTTGGCGGTGTGACGCGCAAACAACTGTTTCATCTGTTTTTGTTCGGAGTCAGCGGATGCGGTGTGACCATTCAACTGCTTACCCTGTCTTACCAGCGGATTCCAACCGGATTGGCCACCATGTTTCATTTCGCATATCCGCTTTTCGTAATACTGATTTTAGCGGCATTTTTTCGCGAAAAGATGCGTTTGTATCAGTTGGTGGCGTGCATTGTGGCCTTTGTCGGAATAGCGGCCATGGCGGACTTTGCATCGGGCGTGGATGTAATGGGAAGTGCGTTGGCGCTGCTTTCAGGTGTCAGCTACGCAGTGTTTGTGATTGCAGGCCGGAAAAGTTCGTTTGTGGTTTTGCGGCCTTTGGTAGTGATCTTGTTTGTAAGCTTTTTTTCGGCGGGCGTTTTCGGAACGAAGGCCGCCGTGCAGGGCCGGCTGATGCTTCCGTCCTCCTTAGGCGTATGGATGCTGCTGGCGGTCATCAGCTTGTTTTGTACCGTGCTTGCATTGGCAATGCTCACGGTGGGAATTCGAATTTTGGGGCCTACTACGGCTTCCATGCTGAATATGCTGGAACCGGTGACCAGCGTTGTGACGGGGATTTTGGTGTTCCATGAAGTTTTGACGCTGCGCACTGCGTTGGGATGCGTTTTGATTTTGTGTTCTACCCTTATTATTGTGCTCGGAGAAAAAACTCCGGCGCGAGTGGAAAATGAAAAGGAGGCAAGAGAATAATGGAATTCTATTCTTGTGATACAATGGTGGCGCTGGGCAACAGCACCCGTTCAGGAAACATCCTATTTGCAAAAAACAGCGATCGTCCGGTCAACGAAGCGCAGCCGCTCGTCCAGTTTGAAGCGGCAGACCACGCGCCGGGCGAAGAAGTGAAATGTACTTATATCACCATTCCCCAGGTGGCGCATACCTACCGGGTAATGGGTTCGAAACCCTATTGGCTATGGGGCTTTGAGCACGGAATGAACGAGCACAAAGTCGTTATTGGAAACGAAGCGGTCTGGTCCAGAGAAGAGGAAGAAAAAGAAAATGGTTTGTTGGGAATGGATCTGCTGCGCCTCGGTTTAGAGCGAGGAAAAACGGCTTACGAAGCAATGCACGTCATCATTGCTCTTTTGGAACAATATGGCCAGGGCGGCAGCGCGGCCGTTGGAAAAGCATTTCATTATCACAACACCTTTTTGCTTGCGGATCCTACGGAAGCTTGGATTTTGGATACGGTCAACCGTCGTTGGGTAGCGCGGCGGGTGAAGGATGTTGC
This sequence comes from uncultured Ruthenibacterium sp., assembly GCF_963558415.1. Taxonomy (NCBI): domain Bacteria; kingdom Bacillati; phylum Bacillota; class Clostridia; order Eubacteriales; family Oscillospiraceae; genus Ruthenibacterium; species uncultured Ruthenibacterium sp. Next base: position 5,226 of record NZ_CAUWGY010000055.1, read on the forward strand.
AGGAATTTCCAACTGTTACAGTACAACGACGGAATGGGACGAGGCCAGCCCGGATTTGAAGGAACATGCCTATGAGATGGGCTGGTATCCCAGGGAACTTCCATTTGATTTTGCAAAGGCATACAGCGCTATGTCTGCCAAGCACCGGGCGGCACATCCTCGTTGGATGCGCCTGAATAAGTTGCTTTGCCAAGCAAAGGGAGATATCACTCGGGAAACACTTCAAAAAATTCAGCGCGACCATTTTGAAGGAGAATTGATCGAGCCGCGTTTCAGTCCTGCGGATGGTCTGCACGTTTCGATTTGCATGCACAGCATTGATCCGGATGCGAGCAAGACGGCAGCGGCGGCCGTTGTCGAATTAACTCCGGATAAACCGCTGGTGTGGTTTAATGCTCTTTCCAGCCCGTGCGCATCGGTGTACGTTCCCTGTTATATTGAGGGAGAACTGCCGCACTCGCTCAGCAAGGCGGGCGCCAAGTTCAGCGAGGATTCTCTGTGGTGGAAATTTGAGCGGTTAAACTACAAGATCGAGGAAGATTATCCGAGATTTATTGGAACCGTGCGCTCCGTGTGGGATAAACTGGAGAAAGAAATGGCGGAAAAGGCGGATGCGTCTCGCCCTGCACAAGAGCTGACCAATGCAATGATGCAGGACTGGAAGGTGGTCGAAGAGCAAGTTGACCGTCTTTATGCTCAACTGGAGAGCGATGACCAGACGTGTACGCAGCCGCAGCGTATTCCTTACCTGAAAAAAGCGCGTCAGGAAGCGGGAATCGAGTAAACGCGGAACACCGCAGGAAAGGGAGCTGCTGCTCGTGAGAAAATTTGTTGTGATTCCGGATTCCTTTAAAGGAACCATGAGTTCCCACACGATTTGTTCGATCATGGAACAGGCGATCAAAAGAATGATTCCAGATACACAGGTTGTTTCCGTTCCCGTGGCCGACGGCGGCGAGGGAAGTGTGGATGCCTTTTTGCAGGCGGTGGGAGGAGAAAAACGCCGCTGCACAGTGCAGGGTCCATACGGAGAGCAGACAGAGGGCTTTTTTGGACTTCTCCCGGACGGAACCGGTGTGGTGGAAATGGCGGCGGCCGCGGGTTTGCCCATGGTGGGAGGAGCTCGCAACGCTGAGCGCACGACCACCTATGGTGTGGGACAATTGATGGCTGCGGCTCTGGACGCAGGTTGTAAAAAACTGGTGGTAGGCTTGGGCGGCAGTGCTACCAACGACGGCGGCTGCGGTGCGGCGGCTGCGCTGGGAGCAGCGTTTCTTGACCGGAACGGAACTCGTTTCGTTCCGGTAGGACGTACTTTGGAACAGGTGGACCGGATCGATTTAACAGGTTTGCATCCCCGTTTGAAGACGGTGCCGGTCATCGCCATGTGCGATGTGGATACACCCCTGTGTGGTCTGGCAGGTGCCGCGGCGGTATTTGGCCCCCAAAAAGGGGCGGATGCGGCTATGGTCGCTCGGTTGGATGCAGGACTTCATCATTTTGCGCATGTGGTCCTTCGTGATACGGGAAAAGAGATCCTGAATTTGCCCGGTGCAGGTGCGGCCGGCGGTATGGGCGGTGGTATGGCCGCTCTGCTGGGTGCGCAGATGCAGATGGGCATCGAAACGGTTCTGGATACCGTGGGGTTTGATGCCATGCTGCAAGGAGCCGATCTGGTGTTTACCGGAGAGGGAAAACTGGACACCCAATCCTTACGGGGAAAGGTCGTTTTAGGCGTGGCGCATAGAGCGCAAAAGGCCGGTGTTCCGGTCGTAGCTGTGGTGGGTGATATAGGAGACCATATTGAAGAGGTGTATGACCAGGGTGTCACAGGAGTGTTCAGCATCAACCGGGTGGCTATGCCCTACGAAGCCATGAAGTCCCGTGCGGCGGATGATTTGCGTCTGACCATGGAAAATCTGCTTCGCTTTTACTGCATGCCTCAGGCGAGAAAATAAAAAGAGGCCGAAAACAGGGCTTGCACAATGAAAAGAAATGTGCTATATTCATATGGTACGATATATTCTATGGAAAGAGTGGACCGAAAGGCCCGCTCTTTCCTGTTGTTAGGGCCTTGTTGGACGGGAGGTTTTGCATGGCAAAAGAGAAGATGGGCGGTACAGTGCAGATTGTAGAAGCACTGGTGACGCCTGTGTTGGAAGAACTGGGATTGCGCCTTTGGGATGTGCGTTTTGAAAAGGAAGGGCCAGATTGGTTTTTGCGCATTTTCATTGATCGCGATACTCCACTGGACATTGCAGCGTGTGAGGCAGCCACCCGAGCCATCAATCCGGTGATCGATCAGGCGGATCCTATTTCCCAAAGCTATTATTTGGAAGTAGGCGGACCGGGTTTGGGACGCAAGTTGACGCGGGATTCACACTTTGCTGCCAAATGCGGGCAGAAGGTGCTGGCGCATCTTATCCGTGCCAATGATGCGGGCGAGCGAGAAATAAAAGGTCTTTTGCGCAAAAAAGAGGGAACGGCCGTTACGCTGGAGCGTGAGGACGGTTCGTTGGTGGTCATCGACACAAAGGATGCAAGTTATTTCAAGCTGTGCGACGATGAGGACCTGTTTTGACCTTTTGTCAGATAAATCATAGAGAAGGACGGAGATCGGAAAAATGAACGCAGAATTTTTTGAAGCACTTTCCATGCTGGAGGCGGAGCGTGGCCTGCCGGCGGAGTATCTGCTGGAAAAGATCAAGAATGCCATTGTCATCGCGGTCAAGAAGGACTACGATGTGGAAGATGAGAACGTTTCTGTGGAGATTGACCCGACCAGCGGAAAATTTAATGTGTATCTGCTGAAGGAAATCGTAGAAGAGGTGGAGGACACCCGCACGCAAATCGGCCTTGAGGCTGCACAGGCAAAACGCAAAACTTACAAGTTGGGTGATATGTTCCAAATTCCTCTCAAGACCAAAGATTTCGGCCGAATTGCCGCTCAGACCGCAAAGCATGTGATTCGCCAAGGCCTGAAAGAGGCTGAGCGCAGCCAAATGTATGCGGAAATGCAGTCCAAGGCGCATGAGATTGTATCGGCTGTGGTTACGAACATCGATCCGCAGCGAGGAATCGTTACTTTGGAACTGGGCAAAGGCGGTGTGGCAACTTTGCCCCGCAACGAACAGGTTCCGGGTGAGGTACTCACCGAGGGACAGCATTTGCAGGTCTATGTGGTGGATGTCGTGGAATCTGAGCGCGGTCCGCGCATGATGATCAGCCGCACACATCCCGGCCTTGTAAAGCGCATGTTTGAGATGGAAGTGCCGGAAATTTTTGATGGCACAGTGGAGATCAAAGCCATCAGCCGCGAGGCGGGTGCTCGCACAAAAATGGCCGTGTGGTCCAAGGACGAGAATGTGGATCCTGTGGGCGCATGCATTGGACCGCGTGGTCAGCGCGTGGCTAAGATTGTGGAAGAACTGGGCGGCGAAAAGATTGACATCGTCCGCTGGAGCGAAGATCCTGCCAAGTTTATTAGTGAGGCGCTCAGCCCTGCCGATGTAGTGGGCGTGGAGATCCTCGAGGGCGAGGTCCGTTCTTGCCGCGTGACGGTGCCGGACCATCAGCTCAGCTTGGCCATTGGAAACAAAGGACAGAACGCACGCCTGACTGCCCGGCTGACCGGCTATAATATTGATATCCGGCCCGAGAGTGGCTATTATGGCGAGGAGCCGCCCGTTAAAAAGACCGAAGAATAAGATTCGGAAGGAGACCTGTATGACCCAGAGAAAAATTCCGCTGCGGCGCTGCAATGGCTGCGGCGAGTCAAAACCCAAGAAGGAACTGGTGCGTGTGGTGCGCGCGCAGGATGGCACGGTGTCACTGGATTTGACCGGTAAAAAGCCCGGGCGTGGCGCTTATGTATGTCCATCGGCTGCCTGTCTTGCCAAGGCGCGCAAAGCCAAGCGCATCGAGCGGGCGCTGGAGGTCTCCATTCCCGATGAAATCTATGAGGCCATGGAGGCCGAAATTGAAAAAGGGGAGCGAAATGCACAATAAGCTGTTGTTTGCGCTTTCCCTGTGCCGCAAGGCGGGCGCCCTGGTCATGGGGTTTGATACGGTGAAAGACAGTGTCAATCAGGGAAATGCGTGTCTGGTGCTTTTAGCCAGTGATCTTTCCCCGGCCACACGAGAGCGTGTGGTTCGGTTTTGTCAAAACGAGATAGAAACGGCAGATATGCCTCTGACTCAGTCCGAGCTCTCTGCCGTCAGCAAAAAGCCTGTGGGTGTATTTGCTGTCACCGATGAAAACCTCGCGGTGCTCTGCCGCAAAAACCTAGACGCCTGCGCGGCGTCCGTTAAGGAGGAACGTCCATGATTAAATATAAATTGAGCGATGTGGCTAAAGACTTGAACATTCCGGCCAAAGAGTTGCTGGAAATGGTCAGCGAGCTGACGGGAGAGGCGAAAAAGCATACTTCGCCCCTGACCGATGCGGAGCTGAATCAGTTGTTTGAGAAGCTGACCACACAAAACGAGGTGTCCAGCCTGGATGCTTATTTGTCCAGCGTGCCCGACCCCAATGCCCCTGCTGTCGAACAGAACAAGCCGGAGGAGAAAGAGCCCGCAAAGCCGCAGGCGGCACCTGCGAAACCGGCACCCCAGAGACCCCAGCAGCAAAAGGCACCTGCGGCCAAGCGCAAAGAGCGTATCCGCATGCCCAAAGAGGAGAAGGCCAATCGTCCCGTGCCCGAAAAGCGCGAGGTGGTTACCGTCACAGTCGATACGCGTGTGTCGGACGTAAACTTGGATAAATTCAACGAGAAGTACACGGATTTGGCCAATACCAAGAATGTGGAAAATCGCCGCAAACCGACGCCGGCAGGCAATAAGCAGAAATTCGGCAACAAGAAAAATCGCAATCAGACTTTCCAGAAAAAGCGGGAGACCGAAGCAGAGAGACTGCAACGCATTCAGTTGGAAAAGGCCCGCAAGGCACAACTGAAGGTCTCTATCCCCGACGAGATCACAGTGGGAGAACTGGCAACCCGTTTGAAAGTCAATGTGGCACAGGTCATCAAGAAATTGATGGGCTTGGGCGTTATGGCTTCCATCAGTGAGGCAATCGACTTCGATACGGCTTCTCTGGTAGCGGAAGAATTGGGCGCAAAAGTGGAGCACGAAGTGCATGTTACCATTGAGGAGCGCCTGTTTGAGGTGGACGAAGACAAGGAAGAAGATTTGGAGGAGCGTCCGCCGGTAGTTGTGGTCATGGGCCACGTAGACCACGGAAAAACTTCCATTTTGGATGCCATTCGTAAGACACGGGTCACTGCGGGTGAGGCCGGCGGCATCACCCAGCACATCGGTGCTTATCAGGTAGAGAAAAACGGAAAGGTCATCACTTTCCTGGATACTCCGGGCCATGAGGCGTTTACTTCCATGCGTGCCCGCGGAGCCAACTTGACGGATATTGCCGTTCTGGTTGTGGCTGCGGACGATGGCATCATGCCTCAGACAGTGGAGTCCATCAACCATGCCAAAGCGGCAGGAGTTACGGTGATTGTCGCCATCAACAAGATGGATAAACCGACTGCCAATCCCACGCATGTTATGGAGCAATTGACGCAGTACGAGCTCGTACCTGAGGAATGGGGCGGCGAGACCATCTGTGTGCCTGTTTCCGCGTTGACTGGCCAGGGCATCGAAGATCTTTTGGAGAATATTTTGTTGGTGGCCGAAGTCAAAGAGTTGAAGGCAAATCCCAACCGCCGTGCCAAAGGTGCGGTCATTGAGGCGCGTCTGGACAAAGGACAGGGACCTGTGGCTACCATTCTGGTTCAGAAAGGTACGTTGCATCAGGGCGATATCGTCATTGCCGGTACGGCTGTGGGCCGCGTGCGTGTCATGCGGGACGACCAGGCCAATGTGCTGAAAGAGGCCGGCCCCTCTACACCTGTGGAAATTACCGGTTTGACCGAAGTGCCCTCTGCAGGCGATATTTTTGATGCGGTCGAGGACGAAAAACTGGCTCGTGAGCTGGCTGACAAACGCGCAGCGGAAGCTAAGGAAAAGCAGTTCGCGGCTTACAAGAAGGTAACGTTGGACAATCTGTTCAGCCAGATTGCTGAAGGCGAGCGCAAAGAGTTGGCCATCATTGTAAAAGCCGACGTACAGGGCTCTGCGGAAGCAGTGAAACAGTCTTTGGAGAAATTGTCCAACGACGAAGTTCGCGTGAAAGTCATTCACGCAGGTGTAGGTGCCATCAATAAATCCGACGTTATGCTTGCCAACGCCGGCAACGCCATCATCATCGGATTCAACGTTCGTCCGGACCCGATCGCCAAGGAAGAGGCGGTTCAGGCGGAAGTCGAGATGCGCATGTACCGCGTCATCTACGATGCAATCAACGATGTGACGGACGCTATGAAAGGTATGTTGGCGCCGAAATATCGCGAAGTGGAACTGGGCCGTGCCGAAGTGCGCAACGTGTTCAAAATTTCCTCCGCCGGCACCATCGCAGGTTGTTATGTGCAGGAGGGCAAGATTACCCGCTCTGCCAAAATCCGTCTTGTGCGTGATGGCATCGTCATCACCGAGGATGAGATCGACTCGCTGCGCCGCTTTAAAGACGATGTCAAGGAAGTGGCGGCCGGATACGAGTGCGGCGTGGGACTTGAGAAATTCTCCGATATCAAAGAGGGCGACGTGTTCGAGGCCTTTGTGATGGAGGAATACCGCGACTGAGCGTAGGATACACAGAGAGCGGAGAACCCGCTTTCTGTGGTTCTGGAAAGGAGAAAATCTATGCCGCAAAGCAAAAATATGGCGCGTTTGTCCGAGGATATGAAACGGGAACTCATCCACGTGATCGGGCAGATGAAGGATCCTCGAGTCCAGGGATTTTTGACGGTGATGCGTGTGGAACTCGCACCGGATTTGTCCAGCGCCAAGGTTTATGTGAGCAAGATGGGCGCGGACGATGCCACCAGTGAGGCCGTAAAGGCGCTGAACCGCGCTGCAGGTCATGTGCGCAGCGAAATTGCCGCGCACATGCATATCCGCAAAGCACCGGAATTTCGCTTTTTTGCAGACGATGGTGCCAAGTATGCTACCCATATCAATGAACTGATTGCGGAACTTAAACGGGAAGAGTAACCCGCTGGGCAAAAGAGGAGAAATTATGAGTGAAATTTTGGACCTTGTGGCAGCCATCAGCCGTTTGCTGAAGGCAGAGAACATTCTGCTTTTATGCCACAAAAATCCGGATGGCGACACCATTGGCAGCGCGGCGGCGCTGTACCATGTGCTCAAAAGTCTGGGAAAAACCGTAGCGGTGGTATGTTCCGACGAGATCCCCGCACGTTATGACTATATGGAAATCGGCATGTATGACGGTTCGTTCGATCCTAAATACATTGTGGCGGTGGATGTGGCCGGCATTCAGTTGTTTGGCGATCCGGTGTCTCAGTACGCGGACAAGGTCGACCTTTGCATCGACCATCATCCGTCCAACGGCGGTTACGCGGACGCTTTGCTCTTGGACGGAGAGGCGGCTGCTACGGCCGAGTTGATGTACAGTTTGTTTGAAGCTATGGACACCACCATTACTCCGCTGATTGCCAATTGTCTGTACACGGGTCTTGCTACGGATACCGGTTGCTTCAAATTTGCGAATACAACGGCGAAAACGCATGTTGTGGCCGCAAAATTGATTGAGGCGGGCGCGGATCTTGTAAAGCTGAACAACATTTTGTTTGAGAGCAAGTCCCGTAGCCGGTTGGAAATCGAGCGCATTGCACTGGAGAGCCTTGAGTACCATTTCGATGGTGCGTGCGCCATTATTAGCCTGACCAAAGAACAGATCGAGCGCACCGGCGTGGAGCCTTTGGATTTGGAAGGAATCACGAGCCTTCCCCGCATGATCGAGGGTGTGCGTGTGGGTATTACTTTGCGTCAGCAGCCCACGGGCAGCTACAAAGTCAGCGTTCGCACAGAAGTGGGTGTGGATGCTGCGGAGATTTGCGCTCATCTGGGCGGCGGCGGCCACAAGCAGGCAGCCGGCTGTGAAATTTTGGGAAGTATGGAAAACGCGAAGGCAGCGCTGCTGTCGGAAGTGGAGCGTGCTTTGTGCAAGGAATCCTGATCATCGATAAACCCGCTGGGTTCACGTCTTTTGACGTAGTGGCCAAGCTGCGGGGCATTTGCAAAACAAGAAAAATCGGACACAGCGGCACACTGGACCCAATGGCGACCGGTGTGCTGCCCGTGTTTATTGGCGGTGCGGCAAAAGCGGTAGATATGCAGCAAAATACCGATAAGGCTTACGATGCGGTGATGCTGCTGGGGCGCCGTACAGATACCGGGGACATTACCGGTGAAACTTTGTCCCAAATGCCGGTTCCGGCCGGACTGGATGAGAAGGCCATCCGCCAAGTGCTGGAGCGCTTTGTGGGACCTCAGATGCAGCTTCCACCCATGTATTCGGCGGTGAAGATAAACGGTCAGCCTTTGTATAAGGCGGCCCGCCGAGGCGAAGTGGTGGAACGAAAACCCAGACCGGTTGTCATTCACTCGCTGGAGCTTACCGGATGCGTTGCAGAAAATCAATACGCTTTGCATGTGAGCTGCGGCAAGGGCACCTATGTGCGCACGCTGATGGAAGACATCGGAACTGCGCTGGGCGTACCTGCTACGTTGGCGGCGCTGCGCCGCACGCAGGCTGGCCCTTATTCACAGAACGAGGCAGTGAGCCTGGAACAGGTGCAGAAAGCTCGGGATGAGGGACGATTGGAACAGCTTCTGTTAAGCGTGGAAACGGTATTTCATCATCTTGACTTGATTCGGGTAGATGCGCAGGGAGAAAAACGTCTGCTCAATGGAGCTCCGGTGTACCGGTGCGATGTGGAGAACGGACTGTATCGCATTCACCGGGACAATGTGTTTTTGGGCGTGGGCCGTGTGAAGGACGGCACACTTTATACGGAAAAATTGTTTGTGGAAAGGGTGTAATGGCTTTTGAAGCGATTCACCGAACTTTGCAAAATTGAATATGGCGCTGGTTCGGCCGTGGCATTGGGCTATTTTGACGGCGTGCATCTGGGCCATCGTGCGGTTCTCGGAAGCGCGGTGGAATATGCTCGCCGCCACGGTCTGACGGCTGCGGCGTTTACATTTACACTGCCTGTGTCCGGAGGCTTCAAAGGTCAAAGAATTTTGACTGGTGAGGAAAAGCGCCGGCGCATTGCGGCGCTGGGGATGGATGTGTATCTGTGTCCGCCTTTTGAAGAATTCCGCGCACTGTCGCCCCGTCAGTTTGTGGACGATGTGCTGGCGGGCAATTTTGGCGCCCGCGCAGTTTTCTGCGGGGAGGATTTTACCTTCGGCAAGGATAAGGCGGGAAACGTAGAAGTTTTGAAGAGCCTGTGTGGCGAACTTGGAATTGAAGTCCACGTGGTGCCCATGGCGCAGTACGATGGTCAGACCGTGTCTTCCACCCGAATTCGCGGCTGTTTGGCCCGGGGTGAGATTGAGCAGGTCAATGCAATGCTGGAACAGCCGTATTGTCTGCGTCGCACAGTGCAAAGGGGAAAAGGACTGGGGCATACATTGGGCTTCCCCACCATCAATCTCACATATCCCGAGGGAGTTTTGGTCCCTAAAAGTGGAGTCTACATCACGCAGGTGACGCTGGCGGATGGAAGCAGCTATCCAGGCGCTACCGGATTGGGAAGCCGTCCCACTGTGAACGATGATGCAGCAAGCATTACTTGTGAAACATTTCTTCCGAATTTTTCTGGAAATATTTACGGAGACGAAGTAACGGTTTCCTTTTTTAAGTACTTGTGGCCAACTGAAAAATTTGCCGATGTAGATGCGCTCGCCGCTATGGTTCGTCGTGCGGCGGCTGCCTCTTTGGACCATTTTGATAGGAATTTTGCGCAATGAAGAGCAAAAAAATAGTAGTTTGGATACAAAAAAACGCGTTTCGCATCTTGTGTGCATGCCTTCTGTTGCTGTGTATACCCATGGCGCAGCAAAGTTTTCGGCACAATGAGCTCTCTGGCGGAAATCTGCAGGGGGAAAATTATTCCAACCCCATTGTCAAAGACCAGGAAATACATATTTTGTTCTCGCCGAGATCTGCACAACTGTCTTCGATACAGTTTCGTTTGGTGGATGTCGGGGGCGGCGATGAGAACGCAGATGTGACCG